>NZ_JACJSE010000062.1 GCF_014698045.1 Aulosira sp. FACHB-615 | reverse complement strand
CGAGAATTTGAGAGTTGTACATAGTCGGAACCTCTGTCCAAACGACATCAGTGGTTATTAGCGAAGCGATAAAAATTATTCGTTTAAATCATGATATTTCTTGATAAAATAAAGTTTATGGAATCAAATTTACAACTGATTGTATGTTTACTCGGAGCGTGGTCATGCAACTTTTTCAAGACTACGAAGTTTACAAGGATTTGTTTGGATTGGAAGTAGAATAGCAATCAGAAAAAAATAACCACTCTCTATGGAGTGGCGGATTGCTATTATTTTCGGTGGTACAAGACAAGGGAATCGAACATTCCGGGGAATCTGGGTATTTCGATTCGCCGTTCAAGTCTCCAATCGTGTTGAAGCAGTTTCCTGAACCGAGTGCAACCAGTAGCCTCGTCTGTATCGCCTATATAAACAACTCTGTCGCCAGAGTAATTCAACAGGCACTGGTAAGCCATCGGGCTATAACCCGGCGGCCAACAAAGAAACAGGCAATGGTCAGGGTAGTCAGCAACGGTGCTGGGGTTGCCAACTTCAACTTCTGTCCACTTGTTAGAACAGTAGCCGTTGTCGTAGGGCTGTTCATCGAACGCCCGAATGACCCCGCCTGCCTGTCTAACCAGAAACGCCCAATACCCTGTTCCTGCACCTATCTCGATGATGGGTGACAAGGATACGAGATATTCGATAGCTTCTTGGTTCGGAACAGCCCAGGCGAACTGTCTTGCCAGAGAAACTCGCTGTTCCGAAAGGTCACAGCGAGAGAGGCTATTGAAAATTTGTAGGTACTCGTTCATGCGAGATCCTCCGAGAGACTACGCCGGTTATTAGCGAAGCGATCGCTGTTCGGAGGAATTTCACACCTAAATAGTGTGGGAAAGGTGGTAGCCACGAAGTAGGTAGTTCAAGAAATTAAATGAATTGAACTACCTACGTTATTTATATCGTGGCGGAAACCTGACTCACGCGGATTTATCCGCAGTGGTTATTTGTAATGATGAGGGTCATTAATGTATTGTTCAATAATTGCCGAAGAAACTTTACCTGTCGTGTCATAAAAATAGGCATGAGTCCACAAAGTAGGAAGCTTAAGTAGCTGTGGAAACTCTTGTCTAGCATTTTACAACAATGTATTGTATATAGCAATGAGTCTTATACAGAATTAAGGGGGTGATAAAACAGTGGCTAAGAGTAAAACTCCATCTTTCGTGACTACGATTCCATTGTTAGTTGATAGCAAGCAAGAATCAGAGTTATTGGCTAGGTTTCAAGCTAGTAGGCAGTTATATAATGCTTGTCTCAATGAAGCAATAACTAGGATGAAGTTGGTTAAACAATCTGATATCTATCAGACAGCTAAAAAACTGCCCAGAGAGCAAAAGAAACAACGTTCTAATATGTTCTCGGAAGCTAGAAAACTTTATAGATATTCGGATTATGAATTACAAGCTTATGCCACGTTAGTCAGTAATAAATCAAAATGGATTGCTGATAAAATAGACTCTAATACCCAACAGACAATAGCTACTCGCGCTTTTAGGGCTAGTGAAAAAGTTTTGTTTGGACTAGCTAAAAAAGTTAGGTTTAAAACTCCTAATAGATTCAAGTCTATTGAAGGCAAAACAAACAAACAAGGCTTGCGCTGGAAAGACAATCTACTCGTATGGGGAAAGCTTAAGCTTAATCCTATTATCAATGAATCCAATCCAGTAATAGAGCATGGGTTAAGCTCACCTGTCAAATATGTTCGTCTGCTGTGGAAAGAGATCAATAGTAAACGTCGTTGGTTTATTCAGTTAATTAATGAAGGTCTACCATATCAAAAACCACAAAATTATATTTCAGAAGGTATTGTTGGTTTAGACCTCAATATCTCTAACATTGCCTTTGTAGGTGACAATCACTCTGGGCTACTACCTTTTGCTGACAAAGTTCCTGATTTTCAAAAAGAAATAACTCGATTACAGAGAAAAATGCAACGCTCTCAACGTGCAAATAATTCTGAAAATTATGAGGCAGACTTTTTAGCTAAAAAGGGACGTAAAACAGTTGTTAAGCAAGGTAAAGTTAAAAAAAGTAGTCGTAAATGGAACAAGTCTAAATACTACAAAAAGAATGCTCAAAAGAAGCGTGAGTTAGAAAGACGCAAAACATCTTATGCCAAGTCTCAAAATCGTAAAGTAGTTAATGAGATTTTAAGACATGGCAATATAATTAAAACCGAGAAAGTCTCGGTTAAGGGATGGCAGAAACGCTACGGTAAGGCTATTTCTGCTAAATCACCTGGATTTGTACAATCCGAATTGAAACGCAAAGCTGAAAACGCTGGTGGACAATTCATAACTTTTTCTACTTCATATACTGCACTCTCTCAAACTCATTTAGATGGTAGTCGTATCAAAAAATCTCTATCCCAACGGGTTCATAGAGATGTGACAGGGATTGTTATGCACCGTGATATTTTCAGTGCATTTCTGAGTAGATACGTTAATGAGGATCAGTTGTCATTGCAAGATGCTCAATGCGAGTATCCAAGGTTGGAGCAAACCCTATGGTTGGCATGGCAACAATATCAAACAAACTGTGAACAAGTAGGCGAGTCCGAACGTAGGCTGACTCATTCATCCTCAGAACAGTTCAACCATGAGGGCAAAAGCGTTAACCAGATAGCTGTTAAGAGCGAAAAGTTAGCGTGAACTTTGCCTGAATCCACGAACTTCTAGTTCGTGGAGTGGCTCAAATTATATTAAGAATTATGAGTGTTCAATAACTCTCTTCATTCTTGACTCTAGTTTTTCTTGATTAATTGGAATATTGGGTACAGTTACAATACAAAATATGGGTTTAACAAATATTTCCACTTCAAAAGGGTAATCAACCAAATAAATTTCTCTATATTTATTAATTGGAAGATTTGATTCTATTGACCATAATCTAGGTGTTTGCAAAATATCGTTAATGAACGAATTAGAATATTTTAATGCTTGATATTTGTCCCATAACTGAATTAATACTCCCTGAATTGCCTGTTTTCCTACCCACAATTGAGGAGGAGTGCTTTCTCTAATTGAATTTATATCTAAACTCAGATAATCAGTGAGTGCTTCTTGATAGCATTGTTCTTGTTGGCTTAACTGCTCTAAATAGTGCTGCTGCTGTTCATTCTGCCATTCTTCATCGCAGATGACATTATGTATTTGACTATTAAGCTCTAAAAGTTCTTGAAATGATTTTACACTTGCTTGGGAAGCTTCATGAATATTTGGTACGTGCCAAAACAGTCGATTATCATGATGAATAAGAATTAATTTCAACCAATCATACCATGAGTGGATATTCATTCCCTGATTTTGTAAAATTTGATTACCACCACTATGCTTATCAAATGGATGTACATGGAGTCCGTCAATAAGAAGCACCCAAACAGCAAAATCAATCAAACTTGATGAACCAATGTGGATATGTCCTGTTGTTGAAGTATTATGTGAATTTATCATTTTATTGAGTTATTTAGAAAAATCTAAGGGGACAGTAATGTCTGCCCCTTATAATCTATTTTAGTCGCACTGAACAGTTAAAGGCTTTCTTAAGAAATATCGATGAATACCAGATAAATCAATGTAATAAGCCTCACCTGAGATTGTAATTCTTTGTTTTAATCCCTCAAAGATTTCTGTTGTTTGGTAGTCTGTAGTAGGAAACACTGTTCCATAAACATCTCGACTCAATCCATCATTTGTTTGAAAATTAAAGTGTGTGGCGTTGATTGGCTTATTTGAATTATTGACAATAACTCGCCAAATAAGTTTAGTTTTACCACCTCGAATATGCTGGCATTGGGCGATTCCTAATGCGCCACCGCCCAAAGTATCTCTATTGATTGCGGCAGTTGCTATTTCCGGTAACAACAAAGAAATAATGAGAGTTGTCCAAATAGTTTTTATGAACATGAGTGTATTCTCCAACAGATTTTTACTCATGTTTTGCGTAGCAGGTTTTCTCAAAAAGTTATTTTTATTGAAGGGCAAATGAAAACAGCCACTCTATTCAAAGATTGGCTTAAAATTTTAATTACCCACAAGTTATAATTTAGGAAAAGATACGATGATTTCTCTCTCTTTCCACTGATTATACAGAAACATTCTGGACGAGATTAGTTGAAATTGAGTTTCTGATCTGCCGCTATTGTTGTTGCAAGTTGTAATTACTGTTCTGCTATCTAAAGTTCTCCGATTTGAACCAGCCAGAACGATAGAATTAACAGACGAAACTGTTAAGATACAAGTAATAGTTGCAATTAAAGAAGCTTTCATTATTTTACTCCTCGGTCTGTTGTAACTTACTGTTTTCACCTTTAATTAGCGAAGCGGTTGAAGACTAGTAAGGCAGTAAAACTATTAAAGCCAGGTTTACATTCTAAGTCATAATATATAATTGTCAAATGAGGGGATTATTTTCTATAATAAAAAATCTAAAGTTGTATAAGTAGTTAAATGCAGATACAGCCGCCCCCAGAAAAATTTCTCTCGACATTATTAGAAATAAGGAACTACTATGCGCCACTGGTAGAAGAGTATGGAAAATTGTATCGAGAAGCTTTAGACAACCTAAATCACGTAGAAGCGTTGTTGTCGAACTGGCCTGTGACCGTAGAGGTGAATAACAATGGCTTTTTTAGAGAAGTAGCAGAAGAAGTATTTACCGTACCCGCTCAAGAAAGCAGCAATGGTAATAGCGTTGATGTCTTGAAAACGGCAACAGAATTATCAGAAACTCAGGATAATGAATTATCACTGGTAGACAACATAAAAGCAGAGGTATTTTCTACTGAGAATCAAGAAGATATCAACTCGCAATTAGAAGAAACTCAGCTAATAGTTACTGCTGAAGAAGATGTATTCTCAGATGATAGCTTTGATAGTTCTCAAGTTGAAACACAAACTCTGGAGTTTACTAATACTGAAAAATCAGCCGCAACAACACAAGAAGATAATACTGCTCAAGAAAGCGACATCAAAGACGACAGTAACGACGCTCTAACAGCAGCAAGTGAAATAGCCCAACTGGATACGACTGAGCCATTACCCCAAGAAGATGAACCCCCAGTTGCCGAGTTTACCAAGCAAGAGGAAACCACCACTACGCCAGATAAATCCTTGTATGGGCAAGATATTCCGATGCTAGAGGAATATCACTCTCTAAGGCGTATAGAAGCGATAGAAAAACTGTTACAGCAGCATAAAGGTAGTGTATGTCATATAGATTTTGTGGTGCGATCGCTGTATGGCGAGTTAGAACCAAAAGCTTGGAAAGTAGTCAAAGGTAGAGTTCAATCAACGCTGACTCAAGGCAGAGAAAGCAAGAAATGGTCGCTAGTTCCGGGCAAGCCAGGGTACTACACCATAGATTTGAAATTACTCAACAATTCTCGCAAGGGTAGTTCTTCTAAAAAGAGCCAAACGAAGGAGCAAAAACCCGGCCCCCAGGCGCAAGCAAATCTCAGCAACGATAGTTTGTCTAAGCCAAATCAAAGTCAAGCCAGAAAACCATCTCCACAGGCGAAAACTAATGTTATTCCGATGCAAGGAGAGTTTGAAGGCAAATTTTTGATTGATGCGATTAGTTTGTTATTAGAACAAAATCCGAGAAGAGTTTTTGATGTGGCTGAAGTTGTCAAGCAACTATATGGAGAACTCACGCCTGAGCAATTGCAACAAGTCAGACCAGGAGTGCTGAACGAATTGTCACGGGGTTATCGCTCAGGCAGATTTTCTAGAGTGCCAGAAGAAAAAGGACTGTACATTTGGGATTCTAAGTTGCTACCAGACTAATAACAATTCGCGGCGGACGCTCGTGGACTCGCTAACGCAACGATGCTCCCGCCCTGATCCGAAGCACGCAATTCGCAATTAAGAAAGCCAACTTGTACAAGAGTTTGTTAATCAACAAGTTCTTATTAAATTAATTGTGATAACATCTGTTCCAAAATATCTTGGAGTAATTCTTCTTCAGAAGAATACAGAGAAACTGGGCCAGAGAGAAATTCTTGAATAGTTAGTTTCTGCTGTTGAAAATCTTTGACAAAATCCCTGATTTGAGAAACAGCTTGAATTTGAGATTCAATTGCTTCGACCATCCCGGCTACAGCATCAATGCCCTGCTTGGCTGCTTTGCGAGAGCTAGAAACCATTGCTCCTTCTGGTGTATTTTTGGCTAAACGTAGTTCTCGTTTCAAGTTTTCATATTGAGAATGAAGAATTTGATTTTGCTGTTCTAGATGGCGACATTTGCGAGTTAAATCATCTTCACTATTAGGGTTAATCGTTTCCCCAACTTGCTGACGAGATTCAATTTCTAACAGTCTTGCTAAATCTCCTTCTTGGTAGGCAATATTTATCTCCTGCATAATTTGGGTATGATATTTCTGTGTTTCGCTATCTTGTGCCTTGTCCGGGTGAAAGATTTCCGCTAACCGCAAAAATGTGGAGCGAATTTTTTGCTGTGTTTCGGTTCTAGCCCCAGCCCCAAAAGAGGTAGTTTCTTGTGCTGGCCACTGTTGATTTTGATGAGAATTTTCGGTAGATTGAGTGGAGAAATCTTCTTCCGTAGATGAAAACTCTTTATTTGGCTCTTGCTGGAATTGCTCTGTATCGGATTTGATGCTGATAATTCCGGCAAATTGTAGTTGACGATAAACTGCTTGTATTTTCTTAAGAGTTTGTTTACCAAATTTTCGAGTAGCAAAGATAGTTTCAAACAAAGCGTGAATTTCTTGGTCGATTTGAGCCATTTTTTGGAAGCTCGAAGTTGTTTGATGTACTACCTCTGTGGCTAAAGAACGCGACTTTTCGACAAAGTTATTTAGTTCAGTTCGCTTTCTTTTAATTTGCTTAAGGATTGATTGGTGTTCTTTCTCTAAAAATTGTAAGCGCAAATGTAACTCGGAAAGAGCCAGTCCTTGTGCAACAGTAGAAGGAGATGAAGATGTAGCAGTTCGTCGAGACATAGAAGATTTATGCTGTTTTTCAAGTGAAAAGAGTGATACATATATCAAGACACTCCATTGATGATACAGGAATAGGCAAATTTGAAAACAAGCGCGATCGCTGCATAGAAATCCAATCCTGAGATGAGATTTTCGTCAGGGTATTTGATTTATAATTTTGAGTCCGTCTAATGAGTGGAGAAGTAATAAAGTTGTATGTCCAGCTTAAGTTCCGACACAGTACGCGTCTATTTGCAAGAAATTGGTCAGTTCCCGTTATTAACCTCTGAGCAAGAAATAACTTATGCAAGACTTGTACAACAAATGATTGCCCTACAGCAGCAACAGCAGCAATTAAGTCAACAATTAAATCGCCAACCAACATCCTCTGAAGTAGCTAATTTTGTCAATAAAAGCGAACTTGAAATTAATCGAATCTTCCAGCAGGGTCAGCGAGCCAAGCAAAAGATGATCACAGCTAACCTGCGATTAGTGGTTTCAATCGCTAAAAAATACCAGCATCGCAATCTGGAGTTCTTGGATTTGGTTCAAGAAGGAGCAATCGGTTTACAAAGGGGAATCGAGAAGTTTGACCCTAACCGAGGTTATAAGTTGTCAACCTACGCATACTGGTGGGTTACTCAAGCGATTACCAGAGCGATTGCCGAAAAATCTCGGACAGTGAGGCTACCAATTCACGTTAACGAGAAACTCAATCAAATTAAGAAGGTGCAGCGAGAACTATTTCTTACCCTCGGTCGTCGTGGCACGCTGACAGAAATGGCCCAAAAATTGGAGATGCAGCCGGGACAGATTCGAGAATATTTAGCGGCGGCGAATAAGACAATTTCTCTTGATTTAAAAGTAGGAGATAACCAAGATACAGAACTAAGCGAACTTCTAGCCGATGAAGGGACATCACCAGATGAACAAATTACCCAAGAAATGTTGAGCCAAAATTTAAGCGATCTGTTAGCAACACTAAAACCTGTGCAGCGTGAAGTCCTAATTTTACGCTTTGGACTGTTAGATAATCAAGAACGAAGTTTGGCTCAGATTGGGGAAAAGCTTCAGATCAGCAGAGAGCGAGTGCGTCAAATACAGATGCAAGCGATGACTGCGCTGCGTCGTCAACAACCATCTATTGCACAGTATCTAAATTCTTAATTAACAGATTAGCTCACCCTGATATAGATATCAACCCAGTAAGTTTTTTCAGCATCACAGCAGTAAATCTAAATGAATAATGAAGAGTTAGAAACGCTCAAAAAACTAGCTTTGTTAGATAATTCTTCAACAACGCTAGATTAAATCAGCTAGTCAAATCAATTCAAAATTGAAATCAGTCGGGGGTTGAACCCACCACTAATTTTAAGAATCAGTGGGAGCCTGTACTCAGAATCACTTAATTCAAAATTAATTGTCTTGCTTCTAATTTTGCCTACGTGAATTTTGCATTTTGAATTCAAAAAATGTCAATCAAGTAGCTTGATTAAAGAATCATATTTAGTACAACTCAAGGAGTTGATTTGCTAACGCTAAACTTTTGTACTTGATGGATTCTACTTGAAAGCAATAGGTTACAAATAAATACTGAGAGAGTAAAAATTATGCAAGTATGTCTAGTTACAGGTGGTAACTCTGGTGTAGGTTTAATGACGGCTATAGGTTTAGCCAAATTAGGCAATCATGTATTTATTGCTTGTCGTTCGGCAAATAAAGCCGCAAAAGCTATAGAATACATTCGCCAAACTACCGGAAATCAAAATGTAAAATTTTTACCGCTTGATCTAGCTTCTTTAGATTCAGTTCGTAGGTGTGTAAAACTATTTAATGACTACAATTTACCATTACATATATTAATCAATAATGCGGGTATATTCAACAATAGAGGCCAAACCAAAGAAGGGTTTGAACTGATTTGGGGAACTAACTATTTAGGACATTTCTTACTCACTTATTTATTACTAGAAAAATTGCAAAGCTCTGCCCCTAGCCGCATTATTATATTAGCGTCAGATTTAGCATTATCTCCAAATGGGATTGATTGGGATTTATTAGTTAAAAGAACACCGTTAAATTTTCTAAAATTATATGCTGTTTCTAAATTTTCTTTATTGCTTTTAACAAGAGAACTTTTGCAAAGATTAAGTAATTCTCAAGTCACTGTTAACGCAATACATCCAGGCTTTGTACAATCAAATATTACTATATGGCATCGTCTCAGCAAGTATTTAGGTTTAGGTATTTCCGTAGAAGCCGGAGCATATAGTACTCTAGTTGCTGCGACTTCCCCAGTTTATCAAAATATTAGTGGGAAATTTTTAGATAGTCACGCTCAAGAAATTCTCTTACCAGAAATAGCCCAAAATCAAGAATTGTCAAAGCAACTATGGGAACGTAGTTTATTATGGGCTGGTTGTAACCAGCAGTCGAATAACAAGAAAATTAATTATGATGGTACTGATGAAATTTGGGGGACAAACTCTCTGGCTTTGAGTAGCAATGAAATAGCTGAGATTACCCAACATATTTTTGATGAAATTCTTTTAAAGTTACCAATTAAAATATTATTAAAACAGTTAGTTAAATCATTTATTAAATTTGATATTGGCTCGTTGTTCATTATATTAATCCAAGTTTTTACTAAACGTTTTTACATGGAAAGACATTTAGATTCACCTGTAATTTGGCAATTATGTCAAGATAAAAATTTATTAGAAAGGGTGAATGCTCATTTAGGGGATAATTTAGCGTTATGGCGGTCAGAACTATGGGTAAATTACCCTGCCCAGCAATTAATTCCTTTTTGGCATAGAGATTCTTATTCTAAACTTCTGAAAGGAGATGGTAAAACTATTAATGTTTATATAGCTTTGACAGAAGTTAATCAAGATAATGGATTTGAATATCTACCTAATATTGATTTAGAAAATTGCAAAATAAAAGGAACAGACCCTTTTAGTGGGAATCATTTTTTTGAAATCCCTAATGAAGTTGAAAAAAAAGCTATTCCTGTGGTATTGCATCCTGGTGAATTTGTACTATTTACTAATAAACTATTGCATCGCTCCATACAGAACAATAGCGGTAAAGCCCGACTTTCGCTAACCCTAAGATTAACTCAGTCAGGGGTAAAAGTTTTACCGGGTTATACTTCTAATTGCCAAAAGCCTGTAATTTTGCAATCACAAAAATAGCTGCCCATAATAAATGCTGTTTGGGATTGTCCGTTAAAATATTTTGTTGCTAATCGATTAGCTTAAGTGTTACAAAAGTAAAACTTAGAACTCAAAAGTCAGAATACACGCTTAATATTTGATGTAATGTTATTGTTTCTCTATTGAATATTTAAGCAGAAATTTTCTCAGAAAAATTCACCTGTGACATAACTTGTGCGCGGATTGAATTAGCCGCCGTCTCGGCAATTTCTGCTCTATCAGAATCATTAAGAACTACTGCAAGTAGCAATTTGAGAGCTTCGCGGTTAGATATAAACTCTTCACCGTATAAATCATCTTGCAGTAGGCTGGCTTCTAAGTAAGGTAATAGCTCAGGTGTAGGAGATATCAATCGCTGTTTAATAAGTCTCCTTGCTGCCTCTACTGCTGAGGAAGTACCTACGCCTAAATTCCATGTTTCAATTATTAGCCTGATTTCACGGTTAAGAGATACACGCAGCGTTGATAAGCGACCAAATAAAGGAAGATTGAGCATTAAAGGTGCTAATGCGCTACCCCAATCCAAACCAGCACCAATAGTACAATTTGCTTCATCTTCGATACGAACAGCCTCATCGAGCCATCCTTCACCAAAAAGTAAATCTATAGCTTCTTGGGTTGTGACTGGCTCATCTGCCTCAGAATTATGATTTTGCGGTTGGTGATTCATAAATTTTCACTTTATCTTCGTCTGAATACTCCATACTCAAAATAAACTAGATTCTCGTATTCTTCTTCAGGTCCGCAGTTAAACATATTTTGCTTTTCTTGACATACTCCCCACCATTGAATGGTGGGGATTCTAGGCTCAAACAGCGATTGCAGTTTCAAACCGACTTACATCGCCTAACCCAATGGTTGATGCCCCAACCATAAGAATATTGAGTGCGGCGTTTTCATCCCTTCCGTTCACTGACTGACAACCCGAACAACGCCATTCTCTGATAGACAAATCAAGACTTTCTAAAACCTGTCCACAGTGCGAACAGGTCTTACTACTGGGATACCATTGGTCGATGAAAACAACGCTCTTTTTCTTCTTTTTGGCAACCCATTCTAGAATTTGTAGAAACTCACCAAACGCCAAGTCTGATATTTTTCTACCCCAAAGACGTTGCATTCCTTTGAGGTTGAGTGTTTCAAAACATAGCACATCAAACTTATCAGTCAAATGATGCGCCAATTTCCAAAACCAATCACGCCGACGATGAGAAATATCTTCGTATCTGCGTACTAAATTCTTTCTGGCTCTTTCACGATTGATTGAGCCTTTCAATTTTTTGGAATGCTGTCTGCTGGCTACTTTGATGGCGTTTAGAGACTGCTTAAAAAATTGGGGTGACTCAATTTTTGTACCATCTGAGCAAGTGAGGAATGTCTTGAGTCCAAAATCAAACCCCGCTATTTTACCAGTCGTGGACTTGGTTTGTGACTCAGCACAATTATCAACTACTACAACCATAAACAATTCACCCAACGGTGTACGTTTTATGGTTAATGTTTTGACTGTTCCTTCTATCTCTCTAGACTTCCAAAACTGATATACTCGATTCCCAATTTTTACCCTATTGCCTCCCAAAAACTTATAACCAGCTTGTTTTAAGCTGAATGATTTGTATTTTTTAACTTTCTTAAATCCTGGTGGTTTAACTCCTTTCTTGTTATGTTTAAAAAACAATTGGTAAGCTTTCTCGATGCGTTGACAAATATCTTGTACTGCTTGAGAACCTACGGTTTGCCAAAATGGATTACGCTTTCTTAATTTGGCGATGTGCGACTGAAGTTTTGCACAACTCAAGTGCTTGCCCCACATTATGTAGTAGCGTTTGTGTAGAGCAATGCAATGATTGTAAATTACCCCAGCCGCATTAATAATGCGTTTAAGGTGTCTATTTCTTTTGTGTTGATATAGCTTAAACTTCAGTGTTTTCATATTAATATTTTACCAAAAATATGAAGCTAAAAACTCAAATTCTTTCTAAATTAAGCAAAGTTTCTCTTGATGAGCGAGGCTTTAAACCCATGTTTTTGGTAACCCCACTCTACCTTCATACCCTAGCTCAACACTTCTAATTCTGGCAAAATTTAAGAGTGCTTGACCAACCCCTTTGAATTGAGGCGGACGCTGAATTTCGATTCGATTAGTGGGGGCAGTAGCAATGCCATCAACATAAACTAGTTTCTTACCAATATTTAATCGGGAACCGTGCATTTGTGTTTCTATGATCATTAAACCTTGAGTTTTGTTGTCGCACTCTACTGCATAACCTTCAAGATTTTCTTGATTGGCCAGATATCTTAATTTAAATATCCAGTCCCAGTATTTATCTTCTTGCGTAAATAACCTTAGAATTTCAACCCAATCATTTACATAATCATCAACGTGTCTTTGTCCTAAATCTACTAAAGATGCTGCAACAGATGTATTGTCAAGACCTCTTTTTAACTCTATTTTTCGCTGCATCTAAAGCTCCTAATTGCCAACTTATGATGGCTTTCCATAAATTGTTCAGTAAGCTCTAATGATATACTTAGTCCTATTCTACTTATATCTCATCTAACAACAGAGTTAAGAGAAACAAAGCTCGTTGCCGTTTATCATTTGAACCACTGTCCAAACCCAAAGCGATCACTAAAATTATTGTCAATAAGCATGGATTAATGCGATTATTTTTGAATCTATTGAGAATAATTTAGGCTTATTGAGATGATGTGGCTGCCCTGTAGAAGTAGGAATTCTTCCGGCTTTTTCTTCAGACTCCTCATGTGCCGAATCAGGACTGCAAAAGGATTGATGCCTTGTAATATTAACAAGGTCATCCAGCAAAGTAATTTGAGTTGACTGAAGGCAGTAGGTCGAGTTAACCACTCATGTATGGCAATCCGAGCTTCATCAAGAAAACTGTCATACTCTTCTTTAATTGGAGAAGCATGGAAGACTCGTGAGTTAATCCCATGAATTCCACTCACCCAGTTTGTCCCAATCTGGATTCTCTCTAGTTGAGCAACTTCAAGATGGTATAAGTCATGGTAGTGAATACAAACTCCTCGAACTCTTATATGCTCATTGCCAATCTTGATGGGGATTAAGCTTATACAACCAAGGAATTTTTTGAGTTTGACAATCCTGGGATTGTTTGTGCAGAGTGCTAAATAACTCCTTACTAAGGCGATCCAAGCTAGGTAGTAGGGAGATGAAGGAAACTGAGGGTTCTTTGAAATAACAGCCTGAGCTTTTGGAGAAATGTTCCTTATCTGCGAGGTGGGTTGAGGTTTGCTAGAAGTAGTTTGGCTAGAAATCTCTGCTAAAAAGACAAACAAGTAATGAGGAAATTTTATACAATACCGCTTTGATTGTAAACCTCGCTTGTTATCTTGCTGTAATTCCAAAAAGAGAATCATCTCTGGTTCCATTACTAAAGCACGAGCGATCGCTACGCGTTGTTTCTGCCCACCTGATAATTTGGAGGGGTAGATATGCGTAAGAACACTTAATTTGACTGCTCTGAAAACTTGCGTAAAATCTATACTTTCGATTGTGGCTGATTGAGATACTTAGAGAAAAATTATCTAAAAATGGTACGAGTACAGTTAGTTTATCCAAAAATCCCAGATAGCAAAAACTGCCCTTTGGAACGGTGCATAGCTTTTGAAAAATATGATGGAACCAACTTACCTTAGTGGTGCAGAAAACTTTCCAGAGTCTCAAGTGGAGAAGACAGTGATACGGGAGAACTCAATTTGTTGCTCTATGTGCGTTCGTTTTTTGAGTGAAGCAGTAGCAGGTGG
>NZ_JACJSE010000061.1 GCF_014698045.1 Aulosira sp. FACHB-615 | reverse complement strand
TATAAACATAAAGGCGCGTGGGACGCACGCCCTTAAAGCTCAATTAATGTCCTCATAGAGGAGTCGTTGAGAAGCCCACACTCACCCGAAGGGGAGTGTGTGGAGTACGTCACTCTTAGTGGCGAAATCTAGCGCAGATAACTGGGCGATCGCTTCATCGTTTTCAGTAAATTGCAGATACCCGCAAGCGATCTCGTGATTGTGTAAATTACGAAACAAAGTAGATAGCATCAGGAAATTCTTGCTTTAACTTGCTGAATATAGTTACTAATATTGCTTAATTGTATTTGGTTTTTAGTAGATACAAAATCTAAAAACCTTTGTTTCAAAGCCTCTGAACTACCATTAGTGCTTAACTTGTAGTCGTCTATTAATTCTTTGATTTGGCGTGAGGATAGTTCTGATATTTGGGACGCGATTTGCTCTAGTAGGGGGCGATCACTACTTGGCTTTTTGATTGCATCCTCAAGTTTTACCCAAAGTAGACTGCACTTACAATTAATTCTGCACGCGCATTCTTGGGTTGGATAAATTACCTCGTCAATCGGGACTGCACCCAACGCAGCATAGCGTGGGCAATCTTCACAATGCTCCGCATCCCCCAAAACCCGCATCGCCCCATTGAAACCAGATCGCTTTGCTGCTTCTTTCTCTCCACGGAAATACGACACTTTAGCAGCAGAAGCGTACATTCCCAATCGCACCTTGAATTGAGCTACTGATACTCGCTCTTGAGTTAAGTCTGTGGCAAAGTTTTGCAGATACTTATATTGATTAACTAATTCAGCAGCGATCGCTCTTAAATCACTATCCTGTACTTGAGCGTCACCACCCACGCCTAACATATATTGCTGGGTGTGTAAGATTTTCAAGGTTTGGGCGGTTTGTAGTTGCCAGTCTTTGAGGGTAACTTGATTAGATAAGAGGCGATCGCCTAGTTGTTGCAGTTCTTGGGCGACTTGGGAGATACGAAGTTGAATGAGAGAAGCGATCGCTCTTTGTGGTAAGAATCGCCCTGTTTTAGTGTCACGGTAGCGGAGGCTTTGGGGTTCCCATCGGTAGCTCATCAATCAAAAGGATTGTTGGAAGTTGAGATAAATCTTCGCCACCTTGTAGACTTTTTTGGAATTTGTTTATTACCAGTATCTGAAGATGGATCGCTTTGTTTCTTTTGCGAGTCTTTATCGCTCGTTTTGCCTTTGTCTTGGTTACTCAACTTCTTCTACCTCATAAACAACAACTCTATGTTTTACTGAAACAAATTTCTTTATTTTTTTGTCAAGCACCTTTGATTCTTCTTCGTTTTCTTGCTTGGAAATAATTTTATATTTAACACCCTTTGGAACCACAACTTCATCTTCTTCAGGGTATTCGGAAAACTGCCTAACAGAAGCACCTGACTTGGAGTTCTTAACCTTCAATATTACCTTGACTTGAGATTGTTCACGAGGTAGTGGCGAAATTGAGCCGCCAGTACCATTACTAAAATTAACAGCAACCTTTTCAGATGTAGAAAAACTAGTCAAGGAATCAGTACCTTTTTCTAATCCACTCTCAAAAAGCCTCTGATCAAATTCTTTTGCTAGAAAAGCAGATCCCCTGTAAACATCCCCTTGGTACTTAGGTGATTTTTCAATAAATTTATTTATCCATTCGGCGGCATCTTTGTGTTTTTGGCTACCATTGCCAGTTTTTTCGCTTTTCTTTACTTTGTCGTAGTCATCGCCGGTAAAAACAGTTAAGCCCTTAACCATCTTTGCGGCATCAGACTCTGACACTCCTAACTTTTCCGACACCAATCTTGATGCTGTTTTTACATAAACCGAGGCGCTTGAATATTCAGAGGGTTGCTTTAATCCATAATCAGTATGTTCTTTTACTATGGAGCTACTCTTGTTTTGTCCACTATCTTTCTTGAGTATTTTTTCTATCTGTTGTTTGGTTTCTACCGCAGGCTTGACCCTGCATTGCTTGTCTTTGTTAATACATCCATTCCCGCAAGCGGTTCCCTTGGTGCATTTTTTTGTTTTTTTGCTACCGCCAAACATCTTGACAGCAGCAAATTCCGCCTCAGACATTTCCACATCATCAGGGTTTTCTAGTTGATATGAAATATTGTCGGGTGTGATTGTGAATCGATAGCGTTTGGTTGCATTGGGTGAGATTTGGTCTAGAAATACGCCTGTTATTTGATTACCATCATTCTCAACATCTTCAAGCCCCGTGATTCCATCTGTGTATGATGATTCTAGGATTTTCTTTATCTGCAACCCTGACTCATTAAAGTTTAGGGGGAACAAGTGGGGGAGGTTGGCAAGGAAGAATTGATCTGATTCGCTAAAGTCTAGATTGTTAGTGGTGTGATTGTGTAAATTCGTGAATAATTGTGTTATTGACACTATTTATTCTCCTATCAAGCTTTTAACTTTATCGGGCATATTTTCTTTCCAATCCTCTATTGCATCGTCAAGGGAAATGTTAGAGGCGATCGCTTCTAGCTCCTCTTCTGTCGCACCCGCCCCCTCAATTTTGATTGGGGCAGTAAATTCAGTGAACCTGGCTGATAAATTATCAATTTTATCTGCTAGTTCATCTAGTTTTTGTAGGTACGGTTGAAGTCCTAGAGTGATCGCTTCTGAATAATCAACAGCTTGGGGTTTGCGGTATTGGTCAAGATCAGAAATCAACACTTCCTCGATTCCGCCAAAATAATCAGCAGGCATTTCCCGAAGGTATGCAGATTTAGCGTCATCTTCATTCAAAAAACCTGCCATGTACTTCGGTTCATCGTAGTCGCCATCTTCGGGGGAGAGTTGAGCGATCTTGAATAAGCGATCACTCGGCGTACCACCATCAAAAAAACTAGGCGCAAGGTAAACATCGGGGGCTTCACCTGTAGAATCTTCCCTGTATCCACGAAAATGCCCATAACCACAACGAAGCTTGCGAGAGTTGCGGCGACCAGGAAACCTCACTTCACCAGGACGATATTCTAAGCCTATATCGAGATTGTTCCACTTAATAACTTGGTGAATGATTGAGCCAAAATCCAGGGCAGAGGATGAGTTGCTGTTGATCCTCCCCTGCTCCCCTGCTCCCCTGCTCCCCTGCCTTTCCAGCAGCAGTTGATACACTGTCGCCTCAAACGCTCCTTCTACTTCCGCCTCGTCAAAATCTGAGTAGTCGGTTTCGGGATCGAATGCTTGAGCGATCGCTCTTTTAAATTCAATGTTCAAGCTGTTTTCCTCCACTGTTGCAAACGTTTTTGAAAAGCGATCGCCTTACGCTCTGCATAAGAAGCAGAGGGGCAGAGGGGTGAAGGGGCAGAGGAGGGGTTGCTGTCGTTCTCCCCTGCTCCCCTACTCCCCTGCTCCCCTACCTCTTCCCCAAAACCCACGTCAAAAGCTCCTGAATCCTCTTGCTGCTTCTGTTGTTCCACTTCGGCGGCAGCAGAATCAATATAGCCTTCCCCGTATACTTCTTTTACCTTATCGGGACTGATTTTGTAGCCAATGGTGTTAAGCGTGTTGTCTCGATTGACCCTGCTGTTTAAATCTTCTGATTCTTCAAACTCTGGGAAGCGTTTCCAGACTTGGGGCGGGTTAGCACCTGGGGTATTCAGTTCAGTTATCCACTGTGCAAGCGTTCGCATTGGGCCGGTGCAGAGGCGATCGCTGTCATACTTGGCAAGATACACATTACTCTCATCGCTGTGAGATTGAGTAGCGGCGCGACTTCCTGTGTTGTCGGGGAGTTCCATTGACAGGGTTTCCCCCACTACCAACATCGCCATTTCGTTATTACACCAGTCGGTAGCGCCTTGGAATACGTCGTTAGTAGATGATCGCATCGCCTCCATGAAATCAGACAACCATCCGTGAGGCAAAACCAATGACCCACCCTTGATCATATCAGCCAGCTGTTGAGCGACATTTTCACGTTGCTCTCTGGTGGCTTTTTCACCCGCGATCACTCTTACTGTTGGATTAGCGTATTTATCAAGGTAAATTAGGCGCTGCTTGGTGATTTCTTTTTTAAAAATCACAGCAAGCCAGTACAACACAGAACCCAATCCCACACCCCAAGGATTATCGTAACGTTGACCATACGAATGCACTAGCACTCGTTTATCTGGCACATTTGCTCCTTGCCAAGTGTCGTTCATGCTCAGAACCCGCACCTCATAGTCTTGGTACATTCCTACAGGTTCTTTATTCTTGATCGGGCGTACTGTTGTCCCATCTTGGTCAATCATGCCGGATGTATTTGCTCCGGGACGGGCGAAGCGGAAACGGTGGATAGGTTTACTGGTTGCTTTCTTTATGTAGGTCAAATCGCCGTCAATTGCCCATTGCAGTTCTTCAAAGTTGTTTCCTTTGAGATAGGCATTGGTCAATATGTTATCAATCATCAAGTCTGAGTCAAATCGACTTATAACTTCCTTGAAGATGTCTGCGGCTTTTTTATCAAGCTTACTGTCAGTCGCGGGTTTGATATCCCATTCCCTCATCACTACGTTCCGACTGCGCTTTTCTAGTAACGCCTTGGCTTTAGCGTCCTTCAACACCAAGTCATAGCGATCTATGTCCCCGCCCAGTAAGTACAGTAGCGTTTCGTCTGGGGATTGGGGAAAATCATTAAATAGATAAAAGCGCGGGTCGTTTGAGGAGTTGGCTATCTGTTGCGCCAACTGCGCTGATAAAGGCATTGGTTTCGGCGTAAACTGGCTTAAATTATAAGCGATCGCTGTCAGGTGTGCGTATTCAACAAAAAAGCGCCTATCAAAGACGCTTATTGCTGGTATTTTAGAGGTGCGATCGCTCCTAAAAGACGGAGAAACACTCAGCGACAAAGTGAGAGAAGCGATCGCAGTTTACCTGAGTGAGCAAAAAGCATTGGACTTACTTGAAGAGATTATCAATGATGCGGTATCAGCAGAAGAAACTTTACCGCCGCACAGTGAATATATAGTCAGTGGCGAATTAATCGGGAAAGCTGCGGAGATTGTATATAAAGACGCTCAAGAATCTTAGCGATCGCACTGTACATCAGGAACAATTGTTCTTGAAAATTGCCGAACACCCAGAGCGATCGCCTGCCATATCAGGAACAATTGTTCCTCAATTTAGGAACAAAAAGAGAAGCAGTGATCACGATGATCCAGGGGCGAATACCTTGAAAACTTTTGAGGGCAAGGGTTTAGAGTTTTCCCGTTTGAAACGGGAAAACTAAAGTGAGGTGGTAAGCTCAGGAACAATTGTTCTTTTACTAGCGTTTTGTTCCTGAACTATGTTGTTGCTGTCAAGCACGCTCAGGAACAATTGTTCTTTAGTAGCCAGCGATCGCTCCATAAATCCCCCGTTGCTCTCCGATGTCAAACCAGTCATCACTAGGTTGCTCCATTGTTAAAGATAGGCTATCAGCAAAGTCAGGTGAATCGACACCACGCCGCCGCATATCTTCTTTACTCTCAATTAGGATTTTACCTGTGCTGGAGCGTTTACCAAGCGGCTGGGATAATTGAGCGATTAGCCTAGTGTCGTTGGGAATTGAGATTAATTCTTCTGTGGGGTGAACTGTAATTCCATTTACGTGGTCGTAGGTTTTACGAAATCTGTCTCGCATAATCCCCCACAATTCAGCACGTTTGTTTGCAAACTTTTCTGCACTGGTTCGCTGTTCGCCTTCCCAGACCATTTCGCTAGGGCGAGATGCGCCATGTACGGCAGTAAATGTAAATTCTAGTCCATCAATCAGACTCAATGTTGCGTCTACACCTTCACCAAGTCCATCGGTATCAAAGTTGAGATGAGGGATTTTAAACTCAATCATTAAATCACGGGTTTTGTGGGCAGTAACAGTGGTATTGGTGTTACTCCATGAAATTTGGGGTTTAATTACTGGCCCGTGACGGACGGTGAAGACTGATTGGTTTTTACCCGTGGTGGCGATATCTAACCCGGCTACAGTTGTTCCGAATTCAGGGATATCGAGAGCGATCGCTGCTTGTACCCAAGATGCGGGAATGAATATTCCTTCGACGCTTGCGCCAAAATCAATATCAATTTCACTGGCTACGATCACAGGATCAAATCTTGCTTTCATCTCTTGATACCAGCGATCGCTCTTGCGCGGATCTGACTTCCAGTGAAAATAAAACTTGCACTGGTCAGGGTAGGTCATCCACTTTTTATAAAATGGGTTGCCTATGCCATTGGCTGACGAGGTGTAGAAGATGACATTGGTATTATTAGATAAAGCGGCCTCGACTTTTGACGGACGCACGATGAACCCGGCTTCATCCAAATCATATACGCTACTTCGCCCCCCTCTCCCAATGGAATCCCCCGCTTCCGCAGTTATCGTCGATCCGTTACTGGGGTTGATTAATTTCATAAAATTGTCGTGCTTACCCCAATCAAAATCTTTAGGTAGCATCCACTTTGGTAGATTACGCAACAAAAATCGCGCTTTCTCCATAATTGAATCCATGTCACCAATTCTGTCTACCAAATCTTGTTTCCTGCTTCCAAAAGACCCTTTGTACCCATCTTCAAACAACCAGCAATGTACTTGAGAAACTACGTTTAACCAAGTAATTCCCATATCGCGGCTCTTGGCTGTGATGCCGTTTTCATTGAGCGATCGCCTCTCAATTCTCCACAGTAGATACTCAATCTGCTTAGGAAATGGTTTAAAGGGGATGGTTGATGGTTTAATTCTTGGATCATAAGTCCACACCCAATCAGAAAGAAAAGTGATGATATCTCTAGAGCAGTATTCAAGGGCGATCGCTTGCTTCCTTGTGTTGCTACTGATCGCCTTAACAAGGTTTATGCGCCTAATAATTTCTTGTCTTAGTTCATGTTCATCCATTTACAACATCTTTATACTGTTGCTGTAGTTCTTCTAATGAGACTTCCTTGATGCGATCGCGTTCCTCATCAACACCAGTCACTTCAATTTCATCAAGTACATGGCGCGGTAATTCTGCCCTCATTTGAGTCAACTTCAACAGCCCAAAGGATGCCTGAATTTTAATTGCCGTACCTGGCTTGGTTGGGTTTTTAATCGCATCCCTTAACGCCCGTCTTGCTAAGGCGAAGTCAGATAACTGCTCACCGCCATCTAATGCTACCAGCTTATTTTCTGTTGGGGGAATAACCTGGATGTCTTGTGATGCAATAGTTTTTATATCTTCGGAACGTTTTCGGAAATGCTTCGGATTATTTTCCGAATCAGCATAAGCTAGGTCATACCATCCATGAATAGTGGCGCGAGGAACATCAGGATACATCGCAGCAAGCTCAACCGGAGTCTTACCATCTTTGCAGTGTTGAACTATTTCATCTTTCAAATGCTCCCAGCGCGATCGCCTTGCCATTCACCTAAATTAACTCAGTACTTCAAATATAAGGCTACCGCATATTATCCACTTCAGCATCTTCCACACCAGGAGCGATCGTCTTCACTTGATTTTTTTTTGGCACAGAAGGCAAGGGCATCCACCAAGATGCGTCTACAAATCTATAATTTGGTGTTTCTATCCATTCTCCGTCTTGATATACAGCAAGGTAGTAAATATCCTCGCTGTCAACTATTAAAAACAGTCCGCCACCGTCAGGTGGATTGTTCGCCGATATCCACATAAATTAAATCAAGTATAAAGTTACAGCGATCGCTCCTAATCTTCACCAAAATTTTACCCATATCTGCAAAAGTTGGAATATATTGGATTTCAGACAGGCAACCGCTCCAAGATAAACCGCCTGCAAACAAGGAATTTTACCGCCATGAAATCTGAAGCTTTTGTTATTGTTGTTTTGATTGTCGCATTGTTAGTTGTGGTTGAATTGGTCGTAAAGGCGATCGCGCCTGTGGTTCAACACTGCTGGGCAAAGTACCAACACCACCGCATGATTGAAGTAAGACGCGAACAGTTTTATAGGGAATTAGGAATGTTAATGCGGGACTAGATCAGTTGTCAGTCGTTTACTGTTTACTGACAACTGTTTACTGTTCACTGCTAGATATCCAGAAATTCAATAGCCAAATCCACAATATTACGCTCATCAGTTTTTGATAGCCTACCATCTGGCAGTATTTGACGCTGGGGCATTCGTTTTGTCCCTATCTGGTGGAATTGGGCGGGGAATGGGACTGTTATTCTGACAGTTTTACCGCTCACGCTGGTTTTCACTTCGCTTCGCATCTTTCCTCTGCGCGTGAGGATTTTGAGGGGGAATCCAAGACGCTCTTTCTCGGAGATGGTTGCAGGTGATAATGGCTTCCATTTTTTACCGTAAGGGTCTTTTTCTTGTCTAAAACCCTCGTCAATCCGTTTTTCAAAATATGCGCCTACATCCTGCAAGAAATCAGCAGGATTTGATAATTGCCCGCCTAATTTGGTCAGTCGGCGTAAAATAGGGTTTAAATCTGCACTGACTTGAATCATGGAAATCACCTTAAGAGGGAAACAGTATAAAGCTGAACACCTAACCGACCTTAATTATCTGGCTTTAGGCAATCTATTTATTGACGAAAAAACGGGGAATTTTGCACTTGAAGCGGTCGAGAATTACGACTTGCTCTCTCAGTCCGATCGCCTGCGATTATCCGGCCCGTTAATGAAGAAATTGACCGATCCGAAAGAGAAAGGAGCGATCGCCTGTTCGCTTTCTGCTATATTCCCTAGTCTACCCAAGGAATTGGTAAGCTACGCTAACGGGGAATTCACGCTCAATATCACCCTTGAGGAGTTAACCCGCATCACCCTAGAAGTGGCGAATGAATTGAGCAAGGGTAAAGCGCCTGTAGCGGATGCGGAAGCGATCGCGATCGCTGAACTTGAGAAAGAATTAGCACAAAGGAAAGCAGCGAAGGGGTTTGCAAAACTCTAGCTTCTATTTACCAACACACCTAAATCATACAATTCCTTCCGCACCTGCCCTGACAAGGTAGATGCGGCTTTTTGTGTGGTTGCGTCGGCTGTTGAAAATTCGTTAGTGATATTTATATTGATATCTCCTCTGCCCCCCTGTACCTCTGCTCCTCTATTCACAACACTAGGGACGGGCTGAGGAACAATTGTTCCTGTAAATTGGCTTTGAGGAACAACACTTCGGCTGCGCTCAGTGCTAGTTGTTCCTGTGTTGGGTAATCGAAGCGGAGAAAGTAGTTGTTGTAAATCACTACCAACACCCGCAAAATTACGATTTCTACCAAAATCCCTGAGTGAAGTTGCACCTTCGCGGCGTAGGATATCGCGTTGCAAGGACTGTAATTCGTTTTTACCTTGGGATTTATTAGTCCTGGCGTTTGCTAGGGCAAGTCTATTTTGATCATCTTGTAATTGCTGGGTACGGGTTAAGTCTTTGAGTTCTTGTTGACCTTGGGCAGAGGCGATCGCCCTTTCTTGTCCGAGGAGCGATCGCTGTAACTGTAATTGATTCTCTCTGGCTTGGGCTGCTTGTAAATCTAATGCGGCTGCGTCCTTTTCTTCCTGGGTTGCACCAGGACGGGCTAATACCTTTTTTTGTTCTGCCTGGGCTTTGAGGGTTGCTGCTCTGGCGGCTGCTTGTTCGCCCTGTAATTGCAGTTCCTTGATGGAGAGTTCTGTTTCCTTCTGCTCAATTTTCTGTTGAGTGATTTCTTTTTCGATTTCAAACGCGGATCTGGCTGAATTGAGTCTAATCTGAGCGGCGGTTTCGGCTAGTCGGTCTTGGTCTTTTTGGTTTTTGGTGGTTTCTTTAAGTACATTCAGTTCGCCTTCGTAAAAACCAGCGACCGAGGAAATGAGGTTTTTTCGGGCTTCTAGGAGAGTAATTTGGTTGGTAATGGACTTGCTTGCAAAATCGCGTAACTGCTGTTCTTTCTCTAGTGCTTGGTTTTGAGTGTTCGCAGTGTTTTGGATCGCCTGAATTTCACGGTTAAGCTGGGTTTCGATTACGCGGAATGCGGCATCACGCTGCTGAACTTCGTTGTCAATGAGGGATTTGGTAAGTTGAGCAGTTTTAATGCGGGATGCGCGAATTTGTCCTTGGCGATTTTCTTCTTTTTGGGGGTCGGTGAAGGGTGGGAGGGATTGAAGTTCAGATAATTTTTGCTGTTCTAGGGCAAGTTCTGAATTGATGCGATCGCGGGTCAGATCAAGTTGCTGTTGTTCTGCTTCGGCTTTTTTATCTAGGTTGTCACGGGTGAATTTGGCGATTTCGATTTGGCGATCTGCTTCACTTTGAGCGATCGCATCTGTGGCCCGTTTTTGGTTGCGTTCGACTAGGGCGAGTTGCTGTTCTTGGAATTTGGCGTTAGCGTCGGCCGATTGCTTGCGTAACTGGGCTTGGCGGACGGTGATCGCTTCCTGCCCTTCTTTGTCGTTGGCGCTGAGTTTGGCGCGTTGTTCTTCGAGTTGCTTGAGTTCAGCGTTGATTTTGGCTTGGGTGAGGGAGAGCGACTGTTGGTTGTATTGTTGTTCGGTTACTAAGCCTGTAGCGAGGCTGGCTTCTAAAATTTGTTGCCGTTCATCGTAATCTTTTAGTTGTTCTTGGCGTACCCTGGCGCGTTCTTGTTGTTGCAGTTGGGCGATTTCGGTACTGAATTTTTGTTGTTGAGATTTTAATTGTTGTTGGCGATCGCTGTCGATTTGCAATGATTGTTGGGCTGCGGTGCGTTGGGATTGAAGGCGGGCAATGTCTTCATTGGCTATCCTTGCCGCGCCTTTATCATTGCCAGCACTGGCTAGGCGTTTTTGGGCTTCGGCTATTTGACCATCGATTCTGGTAATATCTTCGGCTACTTGTTTTTGGCGCAGGGCATTTTCTTGAGCGATCGCTTGTTTTGTGGCTTCAAGTTGAATTTGTAGTTCTTTGAGTTTGGATTGAGTGATGCGGCGTTGCCCTTCTGCTTGGGAAATTGATTCGCTGGCGATAAGCGATTGAATTTTTTGCTGCTCGTCCTGGGCTGCTTTGACACGCTCATCGGTGGAGGATTGGCGGATCTTGGTTATTGCTTCCTGGGCTGCTTTTTGGGTTTCGAGTTCCACGCGGGAATCATTAACTACGCGCTGGAGTCGAGCTACTGCCTCTTGGGTTGAGATGTCGCCTGCCTGTACCTGTTGATTTGTGAAATCCACGAGGGATTTAGAAGCGGCTTTGAATTGGTCGGCGCTGGCGGGTTTATCGAATTGAGCCAGGGCATCACCTACTTTCTTTTGTAGCTGTTGGTAGGAGTTACCGAGTTGGGGAATATCTTGGGCGACTAACTTGACTGAGCCTGATTGTTTATTGAGTAGGCTAACCATACGCTCAAGTTGAGCGATTTGAATTTCTTGGGTGCGTTTTTGTTCTTCGTTGGCAGGACGTAACTGTTTAATTGCTTCAATTTGGGCTTGAAGGGATTGTACTTGGCTGGCGCTAATACGTTGCAAACCTTGGCGTTGTTTGGCTTGTTCGGCGGTGAGTTTGCCGTTGGCGCGTTCTAGTTCGTTGAGGGACTTGAGGCGGGTGGCGAGGCGTAGGGATTCTTCACTCAGGAGGTCGTTTTGTTCCCTAAATGTCTCTAGTTCTTCGTTGACTTGCTTCAAATCGCCTGTTTGCTTGATAATCAAAGCGACAGAGATTGCGCCACCAAGGGCGATTAAGGGAAGCAGGGGTGCGATCGCTGCGGTGGCTGCGGCAAGCAGGGCGGAAGTAAAAGCGGGAATACCACCTGTGGCAAGGGCAGCGAATAAGGTTGAAACTGTTCCTATTGTGGCAGAGGCGGCAGCAAAGGCGGTTGTAACAGAGGCAACTACGGGGGCAAGTGTGGTTAAAATCCCGACAAGCAAGGTGGCTTGTAAAACTATTGAGCCAATTGGGCTATTGGAAAATGCGGCAAGCAGTGAAACAACATTGGCGAGTACTTGCAGTAGCGGGGCGCTGGCTTTGATTAATGCGGCTAACCCATCTACCAAGATTGTGATTACTCCGGCTGCGGCTTGCCCTTCTGCTGTGAATTGGGAGAATGCGGCGCTGAATAGCTGTGTGAGTACTGGTTCTAGGGTTTTGATGGCATCGCCTAGTTTGGTGGCAATATCTAGGAAAAATTGAACGGATGAGGCGGCGATCGCTTGGATTGTGTCTTTGTTTTGGTTGAGAAAGTTATAGAGAACGTTTAGCTGTTGCACTAATGGCTTGAGGAGGGGTGCGCCTGCTACACGGGTGATTTCCTCGAAAATTTCTTGGATATTACTAGAAACGCCTTCTATTGTTTGGGCTGCAAGGGCATTCCCGGCACGAAAAGCACCGAGGCGTTCTGTTAGCTTGGCAACTAAAATACCTTGCGATCGCCACTGGTTGACCATCTCGTTGTTCAGTCCAAGGGATTTGGCGAGTTGGGAGTCTGAGGTAATTTGAGCGGTGTAAATCGAATTTAATTCTTGGCGGGCTTGGTCGAGGGGGATTGAGAGTGTTCCGAGGGCTGCGGCGAACGACAACGTTAAGTCTGCACTCTGTTCTAAGTTTGCGCCGATACTTGCAGAGGATTGCGCGGTAATTTGGAATAGTGGGATTAATTGAGATGAAGTGACACCGACTAACTCTAGTGAGCCTTTGCGTAGGCGTGCCACCGCGTCATTAACTGGCCCCTCTAATGCTTGAATCGCTTTGGTAGGGTCGGTAACTTCTACGCCATTGGCAATAACTTTATTGGTGGCTGCTAGGGTTGCTTGGGTGCTGAGTAACTGTTGTTGAAGGGCAACGTTTTGACCGATTAGTAGGTCGTAAGCCTTTTGTCCTTGGGCGGCAAGGCTTTGAATGCTTTGTTGGACTTGGTTATAGGCGAAACTTAGGGTAGTAACTACGTCAAAATTCTTTTTGACCAAGCCTGTGAGGTTTTTTACAACAGGAGATGCTTGATCTACGGCTTGAAAAAGTAGAACTAATGGTGAAATTGCTGCCACAACAAAGCGCCCAAGCTAAAATTAATTAGCTTAGTGCAACCATCACAAGTGTAATAGCAAGGTGGGTGATTAGTCTGCTTTGCTATTTATAAGTTTTACCGACTGCATGAACTCCTCAAATGTGCAGCCATACAACTCAAGCAACTCCTCAAGCTGATCAACCCTAAGTTTCGGGATTGTTCTTCCTTTCTCCCAATTCCTCACAGTTGACTCGCCTATTTTTAACCTACTGGCAACATCAACTGTTCTCAATCCCTGTTTTTCTCTTAGCTCTCTCATTGTTACACCTGATCGTTTGTTTTCATCTTACGCTAACCAGTTGACGCAAGGCAAGGGAGAAGGGTAAAATAAAAGACAAGGCGCTGCATTATTCTTAGCGGGAAAAGCAGCGCCTTGTTTTAGTCGATCAATTTTATTATGCCAAAAAATCAGAAATTTGTTGCTATTGGGGCGGCGATTGCATTGTCAATCCCATCTTTTTCTCCACCAGTCAAAGCTAATCCCGCAGTATTAGCTCCTGCTGCGTTTTGCGCCGGAACTGCGGGCGTAGGTTGTGTTTTGGTTGTAGTTGCCACAATAGGTGGAACGGCTTACTACGTGTGGCAGTTATCGGATGGGCGCAGGGTTCACGCCACAGCAAGCGGAAGGATATTGAGTTCAGAATATCTTGAAGATCCCGAAATGGAAGGCGAGGTATGGGATGAGCCAATACACGCAAAAACTAAACCTTTGGCACAAAAGCAGTGCGATCGCCTTGCAAAACAGTACAAAGTTACCTTGGTAGGAGTATCTCATAATGGAAAATCATTCGTCTGCACATTCAGAGCATAGGGTATTAGTCATTCCCTTGGCGGAAGATAATAGTCGATCCTTGACCCCGGTTAGAATTCTGCACGCTCATATCTCTAATACACAAAAAATCGATAAGTTTATTAGAAATATTGGGCGATTCGTTGGCACTGAACAATCAGAATTTAGCGATGATTGGCAGATGGAATCCTACAAGATATTGCCAACTCCTACAGATGACTATAGCGGCGTAGTTCTTGTTTACTATAAATTCCAAGGGGTGCGGGAGGAAATAGAAACGGTGGACGATCTAGTACTAGTTTGATTTATGTGACGTACTCCACACACTCCCCTTCGGGTGAGTGTGGGCTTCTCAACGACTCCTCTATGAGGACATTAATTGAGCTTTAAGGGCGTGCGTCCCACGCGCCTTTATGTTTATA
>NZ_JACJSE010000060.1 GCF_014698045.1 Aulosira sp. FACHB-615 | reverse complement strand
GATTGCTACTACTTCATCAACCTCACTTGCGATTGCGTCAAGAACTTGCTTTTGATACGAAGATTCAGCATCGTTAGGGTTTTCAAACTTATCAGCAGCCCAAGCCAAACACAAAACAATTCAAAATTCAAAATTCAAAATTATTTGGAATTGTTCTGTTTGGTTTTCACTATTATTGCTGCGATTATCTTAATGAGTTCTTCACTTTCAGTTAGTAATGATGATAATTTTGATTGCTCTACTATTTCAGCAGCTATGATAATTCTCAACCAATATCTTGTTTCTCTAGCTTCTTTTAGAGCAATTTCTAGTTTATGCACAAAATCAGCCTTACTTTGCCCAGATTGAGATTCTTCGACATTCGCACCAATAGAAGTTCCTGACCTAATTAATTGCTTAGATAAAACTCGCCCTACTCCTGGTTTTTCATCTAATACTTTGCATAGATTGACTATCCTAACAGCAAAGTTAAATGTTCTATCTGTAATATCTCTTTGTTGACTCATTAATTTGTATACCTCTGTATAATGTGGTTAGTTCTTGCATCAAATTGACAAGCTACTCTTTCATTTTGAATTTTGAATTTTGAATTTTGAATTTTGAATTGTTTATATCTTGGGGATGTAGTTGTTCTGTTGTTAAGGGAACAGATGAAGATGTTCCAAGCCGAGATTGAATTTCAGTGATCAGCGATGCCCAATCAGAATTCGGATTCCATTCTCTGCGGATTCTGACTTTAGTAGCCGCATCATATAAGCGACAGAACACGGTATTTTCTTCACCACTAGTAACAGCAATAATCAGAGGTTTGGAAAAATCTTGTACAAGTGATGCTGATAATAAAAATGTTTTGGCAAAGTTCGTGTCTATTCCAGTTCGGATTACATAAACCTCATCCGCCGCAACAACAATATCTAACTTGAGATTGTCTTTGCCTTTGAATTCTTTGGCTGTCACTCGCAGTTCTGATAGATAACCTATTAATCCACGTTGTTGAACTGGAATAGTTTTATCTTGGTCAATGATGAAGTGATACCAAAGATATGATTCACCGTTTGATTCACCATTTTTGACATAAAGATAAACTGGTTCTGGTGGATTGCAAAAGCCTAGTTTGATTTCATTACTCATCCTTAACCTCTGCATTTATGGAGTGTGCAATAATAATTTTTCTGTGACACGCATACCTGAAATAATTGACAAACACCTGAAAAAGACTGGTTCAGGTGTTCGTCTTTTTATGATGAAGTCTCTAAGTTAATAGAAAGCTGTTGATTACCCTCTATTTCGTATTTCAAATACGAAAGTGCTGTTTGAGCATCCCCAATTGTTAAATCCGGTTGGTAATCCAATTTCTGGTAATCAGGATGTTTTTCGATTTGAGATATCAGATATTTTGCAGATTCAACTAATAGCAATAAATCTGGTAAATCCATTTGAGTTACTTCCTTGTTTAGTTAAAACTTCTCGACAACTGCCAACAAAAAGCCATGTCCCGTGTTCTTGATTTGCGCCTGTTTCTTGTCCAACAAATGCTGAATGATAGTCTGTGAAAACTGAACACGGTGTAGAGGTATAGAACCACCAGAACCACGCAGCGATCGCAATAATCTAGCAGCAGTTCTCTCAATGTAAGGATCGAAAACTTTAGGCATCCTCAGAACCTCCGATTGCTGCCAGTTGCTCTTGAATTGCTTTGATTTGCTGTTGATGTTCGTCAATTTCGGCTTGCAATTGCTGTTGTATCTCTGCAACAGAAAGCGTTTGAATCTGGTCTTCAGAGTAATGGCGGACTTCATCTGAATGTTTATCGGGAAGTACGGTATAACGCCAAGAATTACCGTACTCGTAAGCTAATTGTGTTCCAGCAGGTTTGTACTCTAAGCCGATGACTATTCCTTGTTGTGTCCGTTGTCCGAATGCGAATCTGGGGTATTGCCAGCCGTTTGGAATACTAATGGTGGGTTGCATAAATTTGTTGATGAATGAAGTGATTGGTGAGGAAGTGGGACAGAATTACTGAGGTCTGTCCCGAATGTAGATAGTGATATTTGAAACTAGTACCCTACGCTGCAACTAATTCTGATACTGGCTCATACTCCCGTAGCCGTTGCCAGTCTTGGGCAGTTAACATTTCAAACGGTTGGTCTAGCAATTGTTCGCAGTCGCTTAACACCAACAGCGATCGCACAGCATCAAACACTGAATCAGAATACTGCTGACCAGAACAGCCTTTGATAACCCACCAATTCCCGTTGGTGTAACCGACTTCGCCCAGTTTTACGTCGCCTTTGTAAATACCGTCATCCAGTGGTTCAAAGCCGTACTTTTGGCACTCGTTGAAAATATGTGCCATTGTTCGGTTATCAGTGCATGGTTCCTCGAATGGTTCTTGTACGGGGAGAGTGCCAGCTTGATACTGCTGTTTGATATAGCTGTGACACCGTGCTGGTGTGGTGTCCCTGAAAATCTCCAAGTCATTGACAATCACGCGCCATTCGGGATTGTGGTGCTGTTCGTAGCTGTAGGTTATACTGGCTATCAATTCTCCATGAGCAAACCCTTCTTGGTCGTAGAAGCAGATATCTGAAATGATGGGAACTTCTGGGATTTCTGCGTCAGGTTGGGGGTTGAGTTCTTGGTGATGCCATTGGATGAAGCGGTAGCATCGAGCTTGTGTCGTATCTCGGAATTTCTCAACGCCATTCACCATTACCACCCAAGGTTGCGTTACGTATTCACTCCAGTCGTAGGTGATGTAAGCGATTAGCCATTTGTCGGCGTAAATCTCGAAATGGTTGGAGTTGATTTCGACTGTTGTGAGTTCGGGGGCGATTGCCGGAGTTTGGACGACTTTCTGGATTTGCTCGGATTGGTGGGAGGCGATCGCTTTTATCCAAGTCTGGCGCTGTGTCTTGTTGCCTGTTGGGGTTACGCCGAGTTCTACGGCAATGGTTTTTAGTTGCCCAAGCTTGCGGTTAGCTAGGGCTTGCTGCGTATAGGTCGGATGCGTCATAATATAATTCCTGCCTCTACAAGGGTTAGGTTTTGACAAAGGGCGATCTCCTCTCCGGCCAAGAAGTGGGTGATTGCCTTTTGTTTTAGTAGTTTTACAACGCTAACTCAATGTGCTGCCTTGTTATTTCTACTAACCTAATAGTAAAGACAGTCTTGCCACAAGTCAAGATGCTCTTGTCATTTTTTTGTAATTTTTGGAGAGTCGAATAGTTCTTGTATATCCCTGCCTAATGCAGCACAGATATAACGAAGTAGTAGAAAAGGAACAGTTTTAGATGCTCTCTCCCCAAAAGGTTTTTCCATCATTTGAATATACTGCTTAGTAACGCGATAGCCAAACTTTTCGGTAACTTCATCTGCTAATGCTTGCATAGAAACCTTACCGCGCATCTCCCTTAGCCTTTCTCCATAAGTTGAATTCCAGTTAATACTGGCAATAACATCTAGCTCCAACATAATTAGCTCTTGACAAGAGTGGCTTGACTCCACCATATAATAAATGTTATGCTCTGAATTGTCTACAGTAAACTAGAAGCGATCGCCCGCCTCCATAGCGACGCGATCGCTTTACTAATTAGTAATAATCAATGTCTAAGCTATTAGATTTTGAAAGGGTTAGCAAGAGTAACCCTTGTCATAGAGTTGTATTAGTGACTAAGGATAAGAAGCCAATTGCTAAGTGATCACGTTATAGCAAGATATTTTTGTACCGCGAGTATCAACTAACCAGCTTAGTTATACTGCGGGATGGGTCGGTGGCGGAGGCGAAACAATTGTTGGCGCGGCAGGTAGCAATCTATGTCAGTGCTGAACTCATCATCAATCGCAGAGTGAGGAATTATCTGATTTTTTAGGACTAAATTATAACCAATTCCCAATCAAGACAAAAGCCGCCCAGTAATAGGGATGAGAGAATTGTTCATCGCGCAGAATTGCCAGTTGTGCTTGACGCAGAGCCTCTGCTTTCGTTGCTCGGTTGCGTAATTCTTCATAAAATCGGATCATGAACAAGGGAGTGGAATCATCCGAAGCCAACCATAAAGAAGCTACAGTACTTCGCGCCCCAGCCCTGATTGCGACTCCTGCTAGTCCTAAAGCAGCGCGTGTATCGCCTTTAGCCGTATTACAAGCACTCAGAACTAATAACTCAATTGGCCGCAGCCCTGTATCCGTCCGAAAAAATTCATCTAACTCTTTGGCCTTGATTTTATCGTCATAAGCAAGTATGAAAGTGTTTTCGGAACGGGAACTAAATTCCCCGTGAGTTGCAACATGAATAGTTGAAAAAGGCAGCGAATTAATTGTTTGTGTGAATTTCGATTTAGTAAACATCTCATTCAGTAATATTTTTGCCGAAATCTGCTGACGGATACCCTTGAATTCTTCCTCAACTCCAGGAAGTGGATCAAAATCCTGCACAGATTGACTCAGACCGGCCGCCAAGAGATTCAAGTTATCCAGTTTTATTGGTTTAGGATCTAGTAGCTGGAGACCGGGAGTTAAAGAAATACTATAATTTTTTTCGATTAGATATTGCTTACCGTCATAAAGAGCCGCCATTGGAATATTTTGTAGTACTCCATCTAGGACAAAAGTTAAGTTTTTGATGGGAAGGGCAGCAAGGTCTTTTTCTAGAGGGGCAATTAACCAGCTATATACTTTTTTAGAAAGTTCTTGTAAACGGCGTTTTTCACGATTGTTACCGCGATCTACACTCAGCTTTTCGCTTAGTTCCTTGACAGTTGCCTCTATTTCTGGTTGAGAAACTGATATTGTGTAGTAACGTAGATTGCTTTGAGTTCCTATAGGAAGGGAAAGAATAATTTCTAATCGATTTGATAAGATGACTGAGTAGATAACAGCCGTATTTACATCTACTTTATCTATTTCTTGGTTTTTGACCGTAGTACAAGCTTCTTGGAAAAAGTTATCTAGCTCGGCTAACTGTAGGTCTTCAATTGTCTGACGGGCTATTTTCAAGGTTTCTTGGCTGGGTTCTCTGGCTTGTAGAAGTAAATCTACATATTCCCGATAAACTGGTTCGACTTGCTCTCGAAAGTCAAATTGAACATCGGAATTGAGACTAACTAAATCTCCTCGGAGATTTTTCAAGGATTTGACTGCATTAGCATAAGCAGCGATCGCATCTTCTTTATCCTCTCCTCTGAGCAACTTGCCTAACTGCCACTGCCATTGATAAGCTAAATCATCGGCTGAACGAATTTGTTTAGTGGCTTGTAAAGCTTGCTGAGTATAGATTTTAGCTTTATCTTCTTGGTTAATTTTTCCATACAGTTTTCCCAGATTACCAAGAGCATAAGAAAGCGATCGCCAATCTTCTAAGGATTTTGCCTGGGTAATCGCATTTTCCAACAAAGTCATAGCTTCGGAAACATTGCTTGGCTTTTGAGCTAAACTTCTTGCAAAGTTGATTTTTGCGTAGATAGCTGTACGACTAGGAGATAAATTCGCCAAGGATTCCCGTATGGGAGATAATAATTCATCTGCGGCTGCCCATTTTTGTTGCTCAATGAATAAATCTCTTTGATTGAGTAGAGCTTGAATTTTGACGAGAGATGAAGTAGCGATGGGCTGCGCCCCACCTTCAATGATCGTGACTTGTTGATAAGCGACTAAAGCTTCTTGTTTGTAAATATTTGCCTTTTTATTATCTTTAAAGGTTGCTTCTCTTTTCGCCAAAGCGCGGTTTGTGTTACCCAAATTCAGCCAGACTTTACTGATATCTTGGGGTGACTTCCATTTTTGAGCAACTTCTAGGCTGGCTTTTAACACTTCCTCAGACTGTTCCAGTTTACCCACGACTCGCAACACATTACCCAAACTCCGCAATCCTCGCCCTTGGGCTTCCTGGAGTTTATCTGGTTTATTTTCTAGGAGTTTTTGTTTGAGGGAATTTATCTGTGCGGTTGAGAGTTCACATCTTTGAACATTAAAACCTAAAGCTTGAAGTAAAGTCTGACAGGCTCTAGGATACAAACCCAAATCTTGTAATGCCTGTGCTTGGTTAATTTCGCTAATTGCTGCACTAGGTTGATCACTGAGTACTACATAGATTTTAGCGGATTCTTGCCAAGTTTCTAAAGCTGCTTGGGATTGTCCAATTTTTTGTTCTAACTGTCCTTGAATATCCAGAGTTTGGGCATATATGCGTTGTTGTGCAGTAGTTGTTTCCAGAGTTTTCAATAGTTGTAAACTTTGAATGATGGCTGTTTTGGCCTCATTCCACTTACCTAGTTGCTGATAGGTGAGGGAAAGATTACTCAAAGCCATTGCTTGATTGAGGTAATTTTTTTGCGATGCAAAAGCGATCGCCGCCTGTTGCCAAATTTGAACTGCTGCGGTAAAGTTTCCTGATTGATAAAGTCGATTAGCTTGTTTAATTAGGTCTAAGGGATTTTGGGGAGATTGAGCGATCGCTCTTGATGGAAAAATTTGAGCAACAATAGAGGGAACTGCTATGGAGAGAACACAGACAAAAACTGCTAAAATCAACGTTTTACGAAAAGATTGCCAGAACCATCTTCTCTGATGCCTTTTTTTAAATTTTCCCATCACTTTTTTGTCAAATTTAATTAGAAAATTCCCAGTTTATGTGTTTAGCATATCTGAAATCAGAATGATGCGATCTTGTCCGGCTATGACTATAATTTGTGCGATCGCTCCAATTACAACTTTATCGCGGTTGACAAGCAGTTAAATTCGTTTTTTGACGCTGAATGTTTGCATTACTAGGATCATAGCCAACCAGAATAATCCTACCTTTTTCGTTACGTACCCATCCCTGGGCTGGCACAATTTTTTCAGAAGTCACAGCAGTTGGTAACGGAGAAGTCACACGGGTTACAGATTCTTCGCTTGGGGTGACTAAACCAACTTCCACTTCATCGCTATTTGGGAATTGTTCAGGACTGGAAGGCAATCCTCCCCTTCCGGTGATGGTAAACTCGCTTTGTCGTCCTCGCTGACAAGCATTTTGGTTGATGAGAGTTCTGGGATCAACAACGGTTTCTGGTAAGTTGAGTAAACCTTGACTGGGATCAATTTCAGGGGTATTAATGGCTACAACTCCCTCAACACCAAGTTCAGAACTGGCGGTAATTTGACTATCAGGCGAAAAGAATAGTGCTTGAGTGGTGATATTAATATTACCTCCCCTACCTGCAAAGGCATTGGCGGTGATGTCACTATCTTGATTGGCAACTAAGAAAGTTGTGTTGATGTTGATGTTACCACCATTGCCTGTGCCGTTGGCGGTGGCGGTGATGGGGCTATTATTCCGCAGGCGCAAGAGATTGGCAATATTGAGGTTGATGTTACCGCCTTCACCACTGGCTGTAGCGGCGGAGATTGTGGAATTGTTGTTGAGGGTAAGGTTATTTGCGGTTAAGAAGATGCTACCTGCGTCTCCCTGTCCTTGGCTGTTGACACTGATTTGGGCGCGGTTGTTAAGGTTAACTTGGTCGGGGTCGATAATAATGTTACCACCGTCGCCTGTAGAGTTGGGCGTGGTACTGGAGGCGATCGCGCTATTGGTTAAATTCAGATTGTCTTGTATAGTCAACAAAATATCTCCCGCATCACCTGTTCCGTTGGTTGAAGCGGAGATTTCTACACCATTGGCTAAATTTAAGGTTTGGGCGGTAATATCAATCCTTCCTGCATTGCCACTACCTGAAGTTTCAACGATGATTCTACCCTCTCCCTGAATATCAATGATTTCAGGGGCGCTGATGTTAATATTTCCGCCGTTTCCTGCTGCTGTTGTGGATGCAGAGATAAAACCGTTGTCGGTAAAGTTGATATTCAGGTTGGGATTAATGCTGTTGGGATTTAGGGTAAGATTACCTGCGGGTGATATCCCTTGAGTTTCTGCAAAAATGCCAAGCCTTCCTGATATATTCAGGTTGGATGTGTTGAGATTGATATTACCGCCTTGACGATTAGTAGCGGTTGCTCTAGCGGTAGCACTCAGTTCAGCATCTTTGCCAATATTCAAAGTATTTGTCCTAATATTAATATCTCCAGGGTTTCCTGCACCAGAAGTTTCCACGACTATTCTACTACCTTGACCAATATCAACTATTTGAGGTGCGTTAATAGTAATACTGCCAGCGTTACCTACTCCTTGCGTAAAGGCTTCAACTCCAGCACCATTTGAGATATTAAATATGGGCGTATTTATGGTAATATCACCCGCTTCTCCAGTATTGGTTGTAATTGTTGATATTCCACCTATACCCATATTTAAAACCTCAGCAAAAATTCCTGAAATGAATATTTGATTGTTAGCAGTGATGTCAATATTACCTGCATCTCCTTCTCCTTCCGTTATTGCGCTAATAAAAGCTCCATTTTTAACATTTAAAGTCTTACTTTCAATATCAATACTTCCAGCTTGTCCTGTTGTACCTATTCCTACAGAAGCATTAATTTGTGAAAGGTTTTGAGAGGAAAACCCGTCAATATTAATTTCATTCGCTTTGATTCTTATACTGCCTCCATTTCCTTGTCCGGGAGCAACAATCGTACCATTAGCTAATAGAAGTTCTCCCAATACCACGCTCCTAATTGAACCACCATCTAGTAAAGAAATAGAATCTGCTTTAAAATCAATATTTCCAGCGGTTCCTATACCTCCTGCTCCAATATTAGTCTCGATACCACTACTAATGAAAGTTGCATTTCCTTGCACATTAATTGTTATATTACCTGCATTTCCTGTTAATTCATTGCTATTTGTTTCTCCTTTCCCCAGACTAATTGTCGATATTACAGAATTATTATTTAAATAGAGCAAACCTGCTTGAATTTCAATATTACCTGCTCGTCCAGTAGCATCATTTTCTAAAATACTATCAATCAAAATAAAATTACTGAGTGTGAGACGATTGTCTACTTCAATTTTTATATTTCCGCCTATTCCCCTTGCATCTGCACCAACACTAGATGAAATACCATTGCGAAAGCCCTGTCGTCCTTCAGAAAGACCAAACAAAGTTATATCACGAGCTTTAATTGTAATATTTCCCCCATTTCCTTCACCGGGTGTAACAACTGTGCCATTAGATGTTATGGATCCTCTCACAACACTAGTAATTGCACTAAAATCCCTAAAAAAAATAGAATCAGCCGTAAAATTAATATTACCTGCGTTACCTTTTCCTCCTCTATCTACGTCGCTCTGAATACCACTACTAACTAAAGTTGCATTTCCTTGTACATTAATCGTGATGTTACCAGCATTTCCAGTGAAATCAGTATTTGGCTCTCCTTGTCCAAATGTACTAGATATCACTAGGGCGTTATTTTCAAAAGAAAGTGAACCTGCATTAATCTCGATATTACCGCCTCTACCAACGGCATTCAAATCCAATGTGCTACGGACTACAGCTGAATTACTCAAAGTCAAGTTATTAGTCGCTTCTAACTGAATATTCCCTGCTATCCCTCTTGCACCTTGATCAACGAAGGTGAAAATTCCCGAACTAAAACCTCCTTGCTCAGAAACACCGGACAAATTTATATCATTGGCTTTGATCGTTATGTTTCCGCCATTACCTTCTCCTGCCGGGATAATCGTACCGTTGCTTGGTTCAGTAGAACGACGAACAATGGTTGAAATGAAGCTTCCATCAAGTAATGAGAGTGAATCAGCCCTAAAATCAATATTACCAGCGTTACCTTTTCCACCTGATTCCACATTGCTTTGAATACCACTATCCGATACTAGGGTGGCATTCCCCTGAACTTTGATGCTGATGTTACCAGCATTCCCCGTCAAATCAGTATTTGGCTCTCCTTGTCCAAATGTACTAGATATCACTAGGGCGTTATTCTCAAAAGAAAGTGAACCTGCATTAATCTCGATATTACCTGCTCTACCAACGGCGTTGAAATCCAATGTGCTACGGACTAAAGCCGAATTACTCAGAGTCAAGTTATTAGTCGCTTCCAACTGAATATTCCCTGCTATCCCTCTTGCACCTTGATCCACAAAGGTGAAAATTCCTGGACGAAAACCTCCTTCCTCAGAAACATTGGACAAATTTATATCACTGGCTTTGATAGTTATGTTTCCGCTATTGCCTTCTCCTGCGGGGATAATAGTACCGTTGCTTAGTTCAGTAGAACGACGAACAATGGTTGAAATGAAACTTCCATCAAGTAATGAGAGTGAATCATCAGCCGTAAAATTAATATTCCCTGCATTTCCTTGTCCACCTGATTCCACATTGCTTTGAATACTGCTATCTGATGTTAGGGTGGCATTCCCATGCACTGTAATTTTGATATCCCCTGCTTGTGCATTCTCAACACCTAATTCTGATCTAATTCCAGCTAATAAAGAACTATTATTGAGGGTTAAATTATTAGCTTTTATATTGATACTGCCACCGTGGCTACTTGCAACATCAATGCGTGCATTTATTATAAAAGTATCACCAACACTGTTAAATATAATATCCCCACCTTTGCCATCTTGTTCAAAGGCAAAAGAATTAATACCTCCGACAACACCTATTCCTGATTTTGAATCAATGATTACTTTACCACCAGAACTAAAAGAAGAAGTGTCTATAGCTGTTGACTCAAAATTCGGAATAAAGCCAAAACTGAGATTAGAAGGAGTAATGATTATATCATTCTGAGAAGATGATAAATTAGGATTGGGTTGATATTGATTGGTTAATAAAACATCTCCGGTTATCTTTTGAGTGCTGTCGAAGGGATTTCTACTAAATACAATTGTGCCAACATTAATATATGCGCTGGTTGGAGGTGTAGGCGGAGGAGTTGGAGAGAAGAATAAATCATTACCGCTTCCCTGAAAAAAAGGGACACCAATAAATTCTGGATTTACACCTGCACGGATATCTACTGTAGGATTATTTCTCCCATCAATAGTGATTTGTTGTCCATTAGATAAAGTGATATTTTCCACTAACCCAAATTGTGGATCTGCACCTGTGATCAGAATAAATCCTGGTATGGTTACACTTCCCCCGGCAATTATGTGTAATGACGCACCCTGATAAGCACCAATAAAGACATCTCCAGTTGTCCGAATTATAGGATCGTGCGGACTAGATAAATTTCCTAAACTCCCATCTAATTGCTCAATCCGAAAATTACCACCACCCCAGTAATGTGCATCTCCGCCTACGGTGTTAGCCGATCGCAACACCAAATCTCCACTAGAGAACAAACCACTGTTAACATGATTTAATGCGAAGATATCTACAGACTCATTTCCTTGAATTAATAACTGATTTCCCGCCGCCGCAATGAAGGGTTGTTCTACACTATCCCTTACTGTCACGGTATCTTGGGCTTGGAGAGTTAAGTTTCCTCCCGCCTGGATTATTCCTGATAAGTTGAGATTCTGTGCTTGGAGGGTTAAATCTTTGCCGACTGTTAAATTACCAGTATTGTGAATATCTCCCGTATTCTCCCGAAATCTCAAGCCAATGGGAATATTCACATTTAACAATGGCGGCGCTTGGGGATTTGTGGCGCTAAACTCCAAGTTATTGCCAAATGTTAAACTATCTGCTGTAGCGGCGACAAACGAACCTTTAATATCTAATCGGGCAGTAGAACCAAAAGAAATCCCGTTAGGATTAATCAAGAATAAGTTGGCATTACCTAAAACCCCCAATGTTCCTAAAATGTTAGAAGGGTTTCCCCCTGTGACGCGGGTGAGGATGTTCTGAATTGCTGGAGGATTGGCAAAATAAGCACCTCTCCCGGCTGGAATATTGAACTCTGAAAAGCTGTGGAATAGGTTCGCGCCTCTCGTTGCGCCCCCGGTAATCAAATCGCTGTTAATTCCTTGAATTGTTTCTTGTCTGATGGTGGAATTTTCGTTCCCTAATGTGCTATCGGGAGTGATTTGGGCTGTAGCAGCATCACAAAAAAAACTACCCAAAGCAACTAAAGGAGCTACTACAAAAAACGGGAATTTATCAGCCATAACCACCATTATTTTCTGATACTACCTATTGCGCTTTAATGCAGATGCAAGCGATTCTAGAAGTATATCAGTATTATTACGGCTGTTTTATTATTTTAGGCAAAAACTTCACACTTACCTCAATCAACAACTCAGCGCCCCTCCGCGTAAACCTCAGCGCCCCTCTGCGTTTAAAAATTATAATCGAGGCTAAAATACAAACCATTCTCATTCAATGTTCGCCTGTTAACATCCACGGCTACCAAAGGAATCCCCCAATCGAAACGTGCATTCAAGCGATCGCCCATTGTCCACACTAAACCAAAACCAGCCCCCACCAAAGTATTCGGCTCAGGATTAACAAAATTAGAGCTATTCCAACCCGTACCAAAATCAATAAACGGCGCTACCTGTAACAATCCCTGTACTTCAGGAATTCGCCAAACTGGTAAACGTACTTCCGTAGAGGCAAAAATAGCATTATCAGTCAGCAAGAAATTTTGGCGATATCCCCGCACGCTATCTAACCCACCTAACGCAAACTGTTCTATAGGAAAGGTGGCTCTAGAAGCAAACTGCAAATCAGAGCGAACTACCCACAGAGTATTGGGTGCTAGTAAACGCACATATTGTCCTTGTCCCCGCCAAGAGAAAAAACGCCCATCTGGTGGTTCTGCATTTAGGGTTGCACCTAAAGCCCCGATACCCAGACTAAATTGCGATCGCACAGCAAATAATTCTCGATTATTGCGTTGCGTCCAGTCTTGAAAAAATCGCAGCACTGTGACGTTTGTTTCGCCGTTATCGGTTGCGCCCAAAGATAAAGGGAAGTTTTCTCCCAGCAACCTTGTTTGACTCCGTTGTAGAGACAGGGTTAAACCTAATGCTAATTCTTGGGTAGGAGATTCCAAGACAGGTTGACGTACACTCAGTTCATAATAGTTAAAGTCACCTGTAATATCTAAAACATCAAAAGGTGGTTCAATTACCGTAGTTTGACTAAATCCTCCCCCTAGTTTAATTGTGCCATTGCGGGGATTAAAGGGAATAGTGTAGCCAATATCCACCGCATTGCTACCATCAGTATTTCTATAAGTTAACTCCAGTCCATCCCCAAAACCGAGTAAGTTTCTTTCCTGAATCTGTACACCTCGTTCAAAACTCCCAATGGAAGGGACACGGCCATTATTAATTATGGCTTTAATGTCGAAAGAATCCGCTTCTTGAACCGTGACTTTGAGCAAACTTAACTCTGGACGCGCACCCGCCGATAATTCTGCGGAAATGCGTTTAATTAGGGGGTTGAGTTGTAAGAGTTGTAGAGCTTCGAGGAGTTTTTTTTGATTTAAAGGACGTTGAGTAGCGATCGCTAACCGACTGCGGATATATTCAGGTTGTAAACGCCCTGTTCCTGTAACAACAATATCTTCCAGACTCCCTTCAATAATCTGAATCTTCACCAACGCGGCTTCTGGGGACAAGTCTTGATTTTCAGGAATTACTGCTCCCGAATTGATATAACCTGCATCTGTATATTTTTTGTTGATTAGAGCTTCTGCTTGAAGCAGTTGAGCGAAAGATATTGGTTTATCTCTAAAATCCTTAGTGACTTCGGCTAATTGTGAGTCACTAAAAGCAGTATTACCTTCAAATATAAATTCCTTGACGATGATTGTTCCGGGAATATCTGGAGAGATTGATGGAGTTGGCGTGAACGATGGCGGTAATTGGAGGGGAATTTCAGGGCTTGGGGATGGAGGCTGAGGAGATGGTTGTTCCGGTTGTCTGGGGATAATTGGGTTAGGAACTTGGGCTAATCGTCCGTCTATAACTATTTCTGATGTTGTGTGCGCTGCCACTTTTGCGCCTATCCCGAATAAATTAATACTCAGTAGGAGTAAAATTAAGCCATCCCGCATTTACTAAATCTCTTACTCACGACACTTGAAGTTTCACTTTTTTTACGATAGTTGATTCCTAAGTACCTTTTTTGAAAGTATCCAAATGTTGTTACAAAATATATTGCTTGACCGAGATTAGTGCAGAGTGCGGAGGGGTAGTTGCTGCTGATGTCTGCGATTGACTCTGAGCAAATACCACTAAATTCTAAAGAGATGGAAGCATGAACCCCCCACCATCAAAGCGCAAAAAATCTACCTCTGCCGAATCCTCAGAAGACCCAGCTTCAGTAACCATCGACGTTCCCTCCGTTGAAGTCCCAGAACTAACCGAGGATGAACAACGCGATCTCCTGCATCTCGAACGCAAAGTTGAAAGAGCTTTCTTTGAGGCTGGCAAGGCACTGGCGGAGTTACGCGATCGCAGACTGTACAGATCCACTCATCGAACTTTTGAGGAATACTGTAAGGATAGGTTTAGCTATACTTACCGCCATGTGAACTATTTAATAGCTGGTTCAGTGATAGTTGACAATATAAAAATGGGAACTAATAGTTCCCAAAATGAGAAAGCAGAAGAAATGGGAACTATTAGTTCCCAAATTTTGCCCACGTCAGAAGTACAAGTGCGCCCTCTCGCAAAGCTTGAACCCCAATAACAGCAAGAAGCGTGGCAGACGGCAGTGCAAGAAGCCAAGGGCAAAGTGCCGTCAGGACGCATTGTTAAAAATGTCGTGCAAAGAATAATGGAGAGTACCAAAATACCCAACAGTTACCAAATTGGTGAAGTCTGCCAAATTTTAGTCAAGGATAATCCTGATTTGCGGGGCAAGGGCGGCTGTTGGGGTCTTGTGACTCATGTTGGCGAATTCAGTTGCACTGTAAAAACTTGGGATGGTGAACTTACGGTAGGGGTGCAGCATCTCAAGTCATTCGATTACCTGCCCCAGGAATGCCAGCAGATGCGGGAGATATGCGATCGCATCACGCGGTTGCGGGAGGGTGAGAATCTGGAGGAAGCTGCAAAAGCTGTGTTGAAGTTTCTGGGGGAGTTGAAGCGACCTTATTTGACAGCTGTGGAGGAAAGGCTGTTGGACGTTCTAGAGTCGGAATCCCAAAATTAAACCAAATAATTCTAAATGTTAGATATATTACAAAATAGACATCTCCAAAATAGTATATTTTGTGGTAAAAGAACATTATGAGAAGTTTTTTAACACTAAAATATGAGTGACATACTGAATCACATTGAGGAGAATCCGAAAGAAACAAAGCGGTTAATTGGTATAGAGTATGAACAGTTACAAAAATTAATCCAAAATGCGGAGCAGTTACACCATGAGAAACAAGCGTTGTTAGAATCCAAGAAAGTTAGAATTATTACTGGTGGTGGAGGTCGTAAACCAAAACTATCTATCAAAAAACAAATAATTTTAACCTTAGTATATCTCAGGCATATGACAACCTTTCAACTTTTGGGTATCCAGTTTGGAGTCAGCGAGTCTACAGCAAATGATACATTTAACTATTGGTTGCCACTCTTGAGAGAATTGTTGCCATCCAGTTTAATTGAACAAGTAAAAAAAAAGAATCTGACTATCAAGTAGTTAAAGAAATACTCACAGATTATGAATTAATTGTAGATAGCTATGAGCAAGTGAGAGAAAGACCTAGAGATAATAAAGAGCAAGAAGAATATTACTCAGGTAAAGCAAGTAAACATACATTTAAAAGTCAGATAATTATCTTGCCTAATGCTAGAGATATTGTTGATGTTGTGGCAGGAGAACCGGGGCCAAAAAGTGATATAACTTTATTCCGAGAAAACCGTGATAACTTTGACCCAAAACAGAAATTTAAGGGAGATTTAGGATATCTAGGAGAAGATTTAATTGACACCCCAATTAAAACACCGAGAAATGGCAAGTTAACAATTGAGCAAAAAAAAAGAAAATAAGGAGTTTTCATCCAAACGAGTATTTGTTGAACACCGAATCCGTTCCGTCAAAATATTTCGAGTTGTTCAAGATAGATTTAGATTAAATCCTCAAAAGTATGAACAAGTAATTTTGACAATTTGTGGACTAGTCAGATTGCGAATTGGAGCGTTAATATTGCCAACAACAATAGCTCCTTTTTCATCAGACTAAAATCAACGTATATAACTACATCTTTTTGCCTCGTTATTATCAAGAAATATCTCAAAGCCTTATTTTATCCTATAGACTAGCTAGTTAGAGAGCCTTGCGCTTGGATATTATGAGCTAGTCACCAATACCTTCGCCAAAATAAGAGGATGAAGAGAGAGGGCTGATGTAGTAGAGTTATTGTCTTCCCAAACGACAACTCAAAAGCCACAACAAGCCCATGCCCGATATCTTATCA
>NZ_JACJSE010000059.1 GCF_014698045.1 Aulosira sp. FACHB-615 | reverse complement strand
CACTTCTTCCTAGCTGCATGGCCTGTAATCGGAATTTGGTTCACAGCGTTGGGCGTAAGCACAATGGCGTTCAACCTGAACGGTTTCAACTTCAACCAATCAGTGATTGACTCTCAAGGTCGTGTCATCAACACCTGGGCTGACATCATCAACCGCGCAAACTTGGGTATGGAAGTCATGCACGAGCGCAATGCTCACAACTTCCCCTTAGACTTGGCTGCTGGTGAGCAAGCTCCTGTTGCTATCTCTGCTCCTGCTATCAATGGCTAATCTTCTGAGATAGAAGCAATAAATAGTTAATCAAAGGCGCTCTCTTCACGGGGAGCGCCTTTTTGGTTTGGGGTTTCTTGTAATTAGAACAGGAAGTTTGGGGAATTTGATACACTAGCTAAAATTTGAAATTATTCTAGCTGGTAGCTCTGGGCTAAGAAATAAATATGAGTAATGCTTTATTTTGTATAGAAAATTTGCGAGTTGCTTATCCTCAGCGCGGCGAGGAAGAACTCAGTTGGGCGGTGGATGATGTATCTTTGACGCTACAACCTGGGGAAAGAATGGGTTTGGTGGGGGAGTCTGGGTGCGGTAAATCTACTTTGGGAAGGGCGGTAATGCGGTTGTTACCTCCATCTAGCCGGATTGAGGGACGGGTAACTTTTCAAGGACAGTCAGTATTTGAGTTAACACCAACTCAGTTGCGGAAATTTCGGGGGGAAGTAGTAGCATTAATTTTCCAAGACCCGATGACACGCCTTGATCCATTAATGACGATTGGTAAGCATTGTCTGGAAACTTTACAAGCACATTCACCAGAACTATCAGCCAAGGAAGCGAAAGAAAAAGCACTGGCGACTTTGGAAAAGGTGAAAATCCCGGCGAGTCGGTGGAATCAGTATCCGCATGAGTTTAGCGGTGGAATGCGACAACGGGTAGCGATCGCTCTTGCTCTCCTTCTAAATCCTAAGTTAATTGTGGCTGATGAACCTACCACTAGTTTAGATGTCACTGTCTCAGCCCAGATTTTACAAGAATTAACCCGTCTGTGCGCGGAAGAAAATATGGCACTGTTGCTAATTTCTCACGATTTGGCAATGGTGGCAGAATATTGCGGCCGCATCGGCGTAATGTACAACGGCAAAATGGTAGAAATGGGGGCGACATCATCGGTGTTTGGTAATCCCCAACATGAATATACGCGATCGCTTTTACAAGCCGCTTTGCATATTCAAGCTGTGGATGAAAGTGGAGAAGATGCTTCACAACCAACACTTGATAGTCAATCACCACTTCTACGAGTTACAGAACTCCAGCAACACTACACCATAGAACCTAACTTGATTGAACGACTGTTTAAAGCGGAAAGTCAGACAATCAAAGCCGTAGATGGAATTAACCTGGAACTGTTTCCCGGAGAAATTTTAGGCTTAGTTGGTGAATCTGGTTGTGGTAAAAGCACATTGTCGCGGACAATCTTACAGCTAATTCGTCCGACATCTGGCAAAGTCGAATTTTTAGGACAAGATTTAACCAAGCTATCACGCCAAGAAATTCGCGCTTCCCGGCGACAAATGCAAATGGTGTTTCAAGATCCCCATGCTTGTTTAAATCCGGCGATGACTGTAGGGCAGAGTATAGGTGATCCTTTATTAATTCACAATCTGGCTGATGCAGCCAAAGCCAAAGAAGAAGTATTGTGGATGTTGCAAAAAGTTGGTTTAACACCGCCAGAAGTTTATTATCAACGTTACCCATCAGATTTGTCGGGAGGACAACAACAACGAGTAGCGATCGCACGGGCTTTAATTACTCGTCCTAAACTGTTGATTTGCGATGAACCAGTGAGTATGTTAGATGCCAGTGTACAGTCGCAAGTATTAGATTTGATGCTGCAATTAAAGGCAGAATTTGAGTTAACTTATCTATTTATTACCCATGACTTGTGGTTAGCGAGATTTTTGTGCGATCGCATTGCGGTAATGAATGGCGGTAAAATTGTCGAACTCGGCCCAACAAAACAAATTTTTGCCCATCCGCAACATCCGTATACACAAACACTATTAGCGGCGGCTCCTTTATTAGCTCGAACTTAAGATTAGAGGTAAGCTAATCAATCATTCTCTATTTCTGCTGACAAATTTTCTAGTTCTGCTTCCAACTGCTCAATAGTTGGCAACTTTGTTTGTAACTCTTTGGGCAGTGACTTAGTAAGTTTAGTTTGCCATTCAGCAATACCTATTGGCTTATTGACATCACGTAGCGCATACTCAGCAATAATATTGTCCTTACTTGCACATAAAATTAAACCAATTGAAGGATTATCTACAGGAGATTTGAGCAAATCATCTACAGCCGAAAGATAGAAATTGATTTTTCCTGCATATTCAGGTTTAAATTTGCCTGTTTTCAGTTCAATCACTACAAAACAATGTAATTTCACATGATAAAAAAGCAAATCTATGTAAAAATCTTCATTTCCTATCTTTAAATTATATTGCTGTCCAACAAAAGCAAATCCTACACCCAACTCCAAAAGAAATTGAGTAATGTGTTTTACAAGTTCTTTTTCTAATTCCCGTTCTTGGGCTGCTTCTCCTAAACTCAAAAAATCAAAAATATAAGGGTCTTTTAACGTTTCTCTAGCAATATCTGATTGAGGAGACGGTAATCTAACGTTAAAGTTATTGACAGCCTTTCCCTGACGCGCAAAAAGTCTATTCTCAATTTGGAGAGTTAAAATATTTCTGCTCCAGCCATTTTCTATAGTTTTTCGTATATACCATTCACGCTCTAAATTATTTTTAACTTTATCTAAAATTACACAGTTATGAAACCAAGGAATTTGTGCAGCAGCCTGCTGCACTATTTGTTCATTTGGATAAGCTTCAGCAAAGGCTCGCATATACTTCAGATTTCTGGCTGAAAATCCCTTGATATCAGGGAAAGCAACTTGTAAATCTTGTGCAAGACGTTCAATAACTTTGCTACCCCATGTTTGCTGCTGCTGACGGATGATAATTTCGCGCCCAATTTGCCAATAAAGTAATACCAATTCACGGTTAATAGACAAAGCTGCTTTTACTTGGGCGCTGTGTATACGTTCTTTTAACTCCCGTAAGAAGTCATCATAGCCATCCGTTGGTAATAACTTATCCGCCATAATTTAACCATTCTATTTAAGTCAAAACTAAGTTATCTCGATGCACTACGGTATCTGCGCCCACATATCCCAAAATTTCGGGAATTTCTCTGGAGTGTCGCCCGCAGATTTTTTGGAGTTCATCGCTGCTGTAGTTGACTAATCCTCTGGCTATTTCGTTACCGTTGGTGTCGCACAACTGCACAGCGTCTTGGGTGTCAAATTCGCCTTCTAATGTTTTGATACCTGCGGCTAATAATGATTTTCCGGCTTGTGATATTGCCGCGATCGCACCTTGATCTAAATACAATTTTCCCGTCGGCACAAGTCCGTAAGCTATCCAGCGTTTCCTAGCTGATGTGGGTTCTGGTTGTGGTTCAAAGTGGGTTCCTAAAGGTTCCCCTTGGATAATTTTTTCGAGATTGCGGGGAAATCGCCCTTGAGTAATGACTGTTCGCACTCCGGCGGCGATCGCAATTCGGGCGGCGGATATTTTTGTTACCATCCCACCAGTACCCCATTGTGAACCTTGTCCGCCTGTTTGGATTTGCAGTTGCGCCAATTCTTTAATATTACTCACCAAGGCAATGGGTTTGGCATCGGGTACAGAACGGGGATCGGCTGAATATAATCTATCTACGTCGGTGAGTAAAAATAGCCAATCTGCTTCAACTAAACTCGCTACTAATGCCGAAAGGGTATCATTATCACCAAATTTCAGTTCCTCGACAGCCACGGTGTCATTTTCATTAACTACCGGAATTACACCCAGCCCCAGCAATTCTTTAAAGGTGTTGTAAACGTTGAGGTATCGGCTACGCTGTACTAAGTCGCTGCGAGTTAGCAAAACTTGGGCAATTGGCTGTTGTAAGGTTGTAAATAAATCGTCATATATCCGCATTAACCTGCCTTGACCAACTGCGGCTACTGCTTGTTTGAGGGCGATCGCTTTTGGACGTTCTGTTAAGCCTAATCTGGCACAGCCCACACCCACCGCACCAGAGGAAACCAAAATCACACGATTTCCCTGCTGTCTTAAATGACAAAGTGTTTCGGTTAAAGTTGCGATCGTAGAAAGTGCTAATTGCCCGGTTTCTGGTTGAGTCAGGCTAGAAGTGCCTATTTTGACGACGATTGTTTTGGTCATGGTCATTAGTCATTAGTCATTGATCATTGGTCATTAGTTATTAAAGACAAATGACAAAGCACAAAAAAGCAAAGCGCCAATCCTTCTATAGGTGAAGGCTGACGCTTTACTAGTTTATAGTTATTTGCTATTTACTAGGGTCTTTTTTTGGCTGACCCCATGTTATTAATACTTATAATCCCCCATATTATATGTTTCTATTTCATTCTTAATTATTTCTTTAGCTTTCTTTTCCTGACGATTTGTTACTTTTTGTTAACAACGCTGCGTTTAGGTGTGATAGAGGCTCCCAGGATTTCAGAAATCCAGACTTCAAAATTTCGGACGGGATGAGAACGCAATGCAGCATCAGGATGAATAATCGGTTCTACGAGAACTGTAAACATTCCCAGGCGATTACCAGCCAAAACATCGGTAAACAAGCGATCGCCCACCATTCCTACTTGATGTGCTGGTAAATCCATTGCTTGGAGAGCGGCTCTAATTTTGCGGCGAGAGGGCTTGGCTGCACCCAAGTAATAAGGTAAATTCAAAGCACGGGCAATACTGCCAATGCGAGCTTCGCTTAAGTTATTGCTCACCAACCACAAATCAACATTAACGCGGATTTCTTCTACCCATTGTCTCAACTCTGGCGAAGGAGTCCCCACTGTGAAAGGAACGAGTGTTTCATCCACATCTAAGACAAGTCCCTTAAGCCCATATTGTTGAATAACTTCTTGAGTCAATTGCAAAACTGAACCGTGTAAAATCAAGTCAGGCTGTAAGAGATTGTTCCAAGTCATAGATAATTTTCAGGATCACAATGAAAAATGCTCCCAAGTAAGAGCATTGTTGAGAATGGGTGCAGGGGGTGAAAGGGTATAGGGGTGTAAGGATTTTCGATACCTACACCGTGCGGCTGACGCTCATGGCGAAGCCCTTACACCCTTAAACCCCTGCACCCAAATCTAAAACCTTGTCTAAAAATGAGACATTTTTATTTTCAATTTTGAGCAGATTTTATTCCACTTCGTTAAAAAGTTGTTCTTCTAGGAGTGGTTGCACTTGGCGAAATTCTTCGGGAGAAAGTAATTCCGGTTCGCCATCTTTAGTGATTCTGGCAAAAAACAGCAGTGGATCGAGGGGGGTATAAATGGCATACTCCTGCTCATGATGATAGAAACTGGCGAGTAGCTGTAATTGTTCTGGCTCTAAATCGGTTTCGTCGTCTTCGATTTCTAATGTAAAAAGTTCCGACTCATCTACAGCTGGTAGTTCACCCGCCACTGTCAAAGCGTAAGCCGTGTTTTTCAGAATTAGGTTCTGCTCAGATAAAACTGCTTGGGCGGTACCAAAAATTTCGTCAAGGATAGCATCATCTTCTACTAAAACGGCTTCTTCTTCGTCGTCGTCACCTTCCCAAGCGAAAATTTCTATGGGTGAGTCCACAGGAAGCAGTAAGACGTATTCTTGTCCATCTACAGAGAGCGAATGTTCTATATAACATTCGAGGGTTCGCCCTGTGTCATCTGTCAAGGTGATGGAACCTGTGTGATCGCGATCGTTATCTTCAGAAAATGGAGAAGGAAACATAGCCGATTAGTTAAACTTTATCTTTACCGCAACTGTGAATATTGCTTTCCTGTTAAATGACAAATAATGCCAAGCTAATAGTTTCACATTTAGACACAACTGCTCAGTAATTGCTTTCAGAATATCACGTCAAAAGCTATCCATACTCGACAGCATTTTAACTGCGGCAGAGCGCCGAGAATCTAACCATTGTTGTAAAATCAACGCTGCGGCTTTGCGGTCAATTAAACCTTTATGACGCGATGGTGAGAGATTCTCGGCGATGAGCATTTGCTCTGCTTGAAAAGAGGTGAGGCGCTCATCAACATATTCTATGGGTAGTTTGAGAGCCTTACTCAGTTTGGTGGCAAATTTCTGCACCTGATGAGCCTGAAATCCCAATGAACCATCCATTGAATAAGGTAAACCAACAACTAAAATTTCTACCTGACGTTCATTGACGATATTTTGGAACTGCTCAACGTCGCGCTCAAAAGATGAGCGTTCAATTGTTGTAATTCCCGTAGCAATTAAACCGGTGCGATCGCATCCTGCTACGCCAATTCGTTTCCGTCCGACATCTAATCCTAGTGCTGAAATATACTGTTTTTTATCCATTATGATCTGTGCCACGTAGTGAGTACTGAGTCTGAAACCTTCATCCTCTAAACCTCACCATGTAAGCTTTGACTACTTTTCCTGTTGACCATCGACTGATTCATTTTGGCAAGATGGCTCCGTGTGACCGTTGTTACATTTAAAGTTGATAGATTCTGATTTGCTTGGCACTGGTATCTCGGAAGATGGCTGCTGTCCAGTTTTTGCCCAAGACATCCCTCCCGGTATGGGTTTACGTGCTGGTTGTAAACCTTGCAGCACATCTGTCCATTGAATCCCTTCTAAGGAGACAAATTTTGATTCTCGGAGTTTGTGCCAAACTGAACGCGACATAATCAAAGTATGTTCCGTGCGTTTTGCGCCAATCCGTTCTAAATATTCTTCTCTTTCAGGTTGGTAGTCTAACGAAGCCAATCGCAAACCTTGTTGGGGGAAGTCTTGCGCTATACGTGCCAATTGCGAAAGCAACTCTGGATACAACCAAGTGTAAGCAGGGTGGACGGTCAGCGTTGCCACATGGGGAGTTTCGCCTTTGCGGTCAAGCTGTACTTGAAAATAGCCAATGGCGGCTTTGCGTTGCGGTTCAAACACGTAACCACTGACAACTTCTGTTTTGGTGATCCATTGCTTGACAGCATCGGTCAACGCCCCAAATAAACTGGTTTTAAAATCGCGGGTGTTGCGGTCAAAAACTTGACGTACCAAAGGTGGCATTGATGCTGTATCTAGTTGATAAAGCAACTGGGCATCAGCGTTACTTACTGGCAGCAAATTGGGTAAATCTGGTTCTGCTTGTGCCAATTCTGTCAGCAAATCGGCTTCTATTTTCCAATAGGTAATTTCTGCTAAACGTTGAAATCCATTTTGGCGATAGAGAGCTAATGCTTCTATATCGTTAATATTTACTTCTAATAACCAAGTCCGCGCTTCTAAAATCGACTCGAAGCAATGGCGCAGCAATTGTGAGCCAATTCCTTGTTTGTCCGCAGCCCGATCTAGCATCACCTTATCAATGCGCCAAGTACTGTGAGTGCGGTTGAATGGTGATACTTGAATCATTCCCAACAGCATTCGACCCTGTTCAGCAACATAAGCGCAGAAACGATACTGGAGTGGGTTGGGGAACCAACTCAAAAATTTAAGTAAGCCATACCACCGACGGAGGGATTGCATTTGACCCTCGGCAGAATTGGAGCCTGCCAAAGTCGTGGCGGTGAATGACTCTTGTGTTAATCGCTCAATTCCATCCAGATCCCGATAGTGGACTGGCCGGATGACAACGCTGAGATTTCGAGGAAGTAATGAAGTCATTTTGATTCAAGCGGCCATTTAGCCTTAACTAACTGCTCGTGGGTGGAACTGTTGCAATAACAATTTTAACGGCTTTCCGTTGCTGGCTATTGCTTCAAAAGGTTGATTTTTTTGATTCAAAGACTTACAAAAGCAAAAAAAAGCAGGTTAGATGAGTCCGCTATTGGCGTTAACCCAAAAATACCTGCTTTTATTTTATTTGACTTTTCGTTAAATTTCCTATATTTACAAACCTTGCCGAGAAATTAACTTTTCAAAGTTGGCTTGGGTTTGATGGAGGAGTTGTTGTCTGCTATCTTCCACAGAATGCTTGAAGGTTGGAACCAGATTGCGAGCTTGTAGCGTCATGTGTAGCTGTAAATGAGCAACATATTCACTAAAATCGTCGTTTTGTACAGCTTTGCCCGTTAGTAAATGAGATTCCGTTGCCACTGTGTTCTCCTTATCGCACTGTTGATTCACATCATCAAAACTTATCATGTTGCTCGAATTACCTTCTTATTTTGCAATGAAGTTTAACGGTTGTTTGCAATGAGGTTACAGGTGAGAGGTTACAGGTTACAGGTTACAAACCTTCATACTTCTACTCACGCAGTACGTAGCCAACGCCTCGGACGGTTTGAATCAGTCGCTTTTCATGGTTGATTTCAAGTTTGAGGCGCAAGTAGCGGACGTAAACTTCGATGATGTTGGAATCGCCCATGAAGTCGTAACCCCAAACTTCTTCTAAAATGCGATCGCGGGTAATTACTTGTCGGGGATGGGACAGCAAATAATCCAGCAAATCAAATTCTTTGGCGGTTAATTCAATTAATCTATTGCCGCGATACACTTCTCTGGTGCGACGATTTAAGCTGAGGTCTTCAAATTCTAAGATGTCGGCTGCATCGGCTTCTTGGTTGCGGCGCAGATGAGCGCGGACTCTGGCTAATAGTTCTTCCACACTGAATGGTTTCACTACATAGTCATCAGCACCCGCGTCTAGACCAGCCACGCGATCGCTGACTTCATCTTTAGCAGTTAATAATATGACTGGGACTTTATCTCCAGTACTCCGCAAACGGCGGCAAATCTCTAGACCTGATAACCCTGGTAACATCCAATCTAAAATAACTAAGTCTGGATGTAACTCTCGCGCCGCAGTTAGGGCAGTTAATCCATCGTAGGCGACACTGACTTGATAACCTTCGTAATTCAGTTCCAATTCGATAAATCGCGCCAGTTTGACCTCATCTTCTACAAGTAAGATGTGCGTCATATTGATGATGTTAATAATTTCAGCAAGGTAAGGCAGTATAGCAGGAGGCAGAAGTCAGGAGGTGAGACAGCGCGGTCTTGGGGGTTTCCCCCATGAGCGACTGCGAACCCGAAGGGCAGGAGGCAGAAGGTAAAAGTCTTACTATGCCTTGTATTCGTGCTTTTTAAATTTCCTCACTTATACTTCGACTGCTATGAGTGATACAAATCGAGAACTAGTTTGATGTATGTCTAATTAGTCCTTGAATAGCTTAGTATAGATTAAAGCAGATAACAAGCGTATGTCTGTAATTACCGATGGCTGATATTTGTGAATTTCAAAGTTTAGCAATAAACATTTACATCTTCACCACATTCATCAGCAAGATAACACAAAGCCCGAAAACGTAGACTTACTAATTGCTCATAAAAGGGATTTAGTTTACACATTGCTGGAATGTGAAACAGTTTCCGTCCAAATAAAGTGACATCTCTTTCAAAGGGACATTGTGATGGTATCACTCTACACACAAAATGAGCCAATTGAATGTTATTTATTTCTCGACTTTCTAACCATTTACGAACTTTTTGTAAGAAATCTTTGTGTAAATGAAACAAAGTTATAGATGTCATAGTAATTTACCGGAAGATTAAATATAGATAAATATCATGATGCGATCGCTTGAGTCTGCTAGACTTACAGATCATCTTTTCCTGTCACATCTTTAAATACATATCCAAGTTTTTAGATTTCGGAATCATTGATTGAGTTCCCACAGTTGTTAACCTGCACGTTAGGCTAGATATCGCTGTCACACAAGTGCAAACCAATGACGGAAAATTTCTTTGCTAACAAAAAATCTCTCTTTAACAACTGGGCTTTTAGCTACGATTGGACATTTCCCTCAGTATTTTATCGAGCTATTCACCAACGCCTATTAGAATATGTTGATTTACCAGAACAAGTCAACGTCCTCGATTTAGGATGTGGGACTGGACGCTTATTAGAACGCCTCGCCACCAAATTTCCTGAGTTGCGTGGTACAGGTTTAGACTTATCACCAAATATGTTACGAATTGCGAGAATTAGCAACCGCCACCATCCACGTTTAATTTATGTCGAGGGTAATGCTGAGTCTTTACCCTTTGGAGAAGGTCAATTTGATGCTGTGTTCAACACTATCAGCTTTTTGCATTATTTAGAACCGCAAAAAGTTCTCACTGAAGTAGCGCGAGTCCTGACTCCCGGCGGACGCTTTTACTTAGTTGACTTTACCTTTAAACAAGAACTAGAACCTAAAAAACTGCCAATTTCTCCTTTAGGAGTCCGTTTTTACAGTCCCAAACAAAGAGAAACTTTAGGTTCTGCATCTGGACTTACCTGTGTCAGTCATCATTACTTATTAGGGCCTGTTCTACTCACAATTTTTGTCAAATAGTCAACAGTGATGCTTTGTCTTTCTCCCTCATCGCCCTTATCTCTTTGTCCCCCTCATCTCCCACTCCCCTCATATTTCATAAACACAACAGGTACTCGTAATAGCTTCTTAGCCAATTGCGAGACGCGAAATTTAGGCTGAAGAGATGAAGGTAGATTTTCAAAAGCAACTGTTACAAAACCAAAGCGACTATAAAACCTTGACAATTGCTCACCCAAACATTCTAAATATAGTGGTTGTGTAGCTTGACTAATTAGATGCTGCGTGAGCAAACTACCTAAACCATGACCTCTCCAAGTTGATTTAACCACCAAACTACCAAGTTCTTGTGCGCCAGAAAAATTACGCAGTTGTCCACAAGCAATTAAACTACCCTCACACTCAATAACAGAGAACTGTTGCCAACGTAATTGAGTAGGGTCAAGTTTAGCCGAAAATACTAATGAGCGAATTGACCACTTATCAGTTGAATTTGCCTGACGCAGAACACATCCAGATGGTAATGATAAATTTTGGGCGTACATTAAGCTCTTTGTTTTTTAAATAACTAAATAATACTTATGACAGAGTAAACATCCAGTCATAACCATATTTTAGATAGATAAATTTACATTCTTAATATTCCTACAATAAAGCCAAGAATTAATCATTGGAGTTTATGGTTATGGCTGAAGAACAAAAACAAAAGTCTGATAACAATCAAGATACCACCCCGACAGCTTCTGGTGGTTATCAAACCCCTTTACAAGAAGATATTCGCAAAACAGGCGATGCTTCAAAGTCTGATGCGCGAAAGACTGCTAGACCAGAAGCACCTGGGGAAGATGATGTAGCAGGTAGCCCTAATCAAGGTACCGAATCTCGTTAATTGGCGAGATTATTTATCAGGTAAAAATAAAATAGTCTGATAGAAATTATTTGATAATTTTAAATCAGAATAAATTGAGTGAGTAGAAGTGATAAAAAGCTAATTACTCACTCAATTTTTATATTTGCTGAGTATTCTTAGTAAATTAGGTATGAGTCAGGAAAAATAAAAATCTAATATATTATTTTGTCATCTATCATTGGATATATTTTTAATATAGATAATCAAAGGTTCAAAGCAGCAAATTTTTAGAAAAAATGATACCAACCAAATTTAAATATAAATCTTAAATATACACAAAAATTGAATGAAATTTTTACCTAATGGATGTATCATTTGATTCATGACATTGTTAATGATTGATAAAGACTAGATATTATTTATCATCTGCAATCCTGCGAGTTGCTCATGAATAGACTTTCCTCAAAAGTTGTTGCAGTCAGCTTTTCTTTAGCATTATTATTGCTCTGTGGTGTTGGGGTGATTTCTTATATCAGTTTTCTGCGGTTAATGCAAGAAAAACACTGGGTTATTCATACTCAGCAAGTGCTAGAAACTTCAGATCATCTGTACATTTATCTGAGAAATGCCGAAACTGCACACAGCAGTTATATTTTCACCCGCCAGTTAAAATATAAAGAAATTTATGAGCAAGAAAAACGAAAGGTATCACAACAAATTCAAATTATCAGAAATTTAACTAGGGATAACTTTAAACAACAAGAGCAAATTCAACAACTTGAACTTAAAATTACGCAAAAAATTCATTTTCTAGAAACATCTATTAAAATTTTGCAACAAAAAAGTTTTGCAATAAATATTGAATTTGCTAAAAGTAATCAGACCATAAATATAAATATAGATAATCAAATTAACAATATCAAGCAAGTAATAGAAAGGGAAGAAAAAAACTTATTAAAGCGGCGGATAGCAAACACAGATGAAGGTGTAATCCAAATTATTTTTTTAGTGTTTTTAGGATATGGTTTGAGTGCTGTTCTGATAGTAGGAGTTTATTTACTACTGCAAAAGCAAATTCAGATTAATCAAGTTTTGTCAGCAGAAGCGATTTTTTTAGAACAGCAAGCAGCTAAAGCAAAGCTGGTAAATCTTTTAGAAACTGTCACTGATGCTTTTGTGGCTTTAGATGAAAATTGGTGTTATACCTACGTGAATCAAAGGGCGGGACAAATTTTCAATCGTCGTCCAGAAGATTTGATTGGAAAGAATATTTGGGAAGAGTTTCCCGAAGGCGTTGGACAGAAGTTTTATGATGCTTATTACCAAGCTGTGTCCGAACAGAAAGTAATTGAGATTGAAGAGTATTATCCACCGTGGGATCGCTGGTTTGAAAATCGCATCTATCCTAGCCAAGAAGGGTTATCAATTTTCTTTCAAGATATTACGCGGCGCAAGTTGGCGGAACTGGCTTTAGAAAAAAGTGAAAAACGATATCGTTCATTGGTACTGGCGACATCTCAAGCAGTATGGTTCACTGATGCTCAAGGTTTTCCTCAAGAATATTCTTCATGGATAGCTTTGACTGGTCAAACTCAGGAAGAAATTCAAGTATGGGGATGGCTGAATGCAATTCATCCTGAAGACCGAGAGTTTTCTCAGTTTTTATGGAATCAGGCTAGAGAATGGAAAAGTCCTTATAAATTGGAACATCGTGTGCGAGTCGCTGATGGTAGTTATCGATTTTTTGCTGTGCGGGGAGTTCCAATATTAGATGCTGATAACCAAATTCAAGAGTGGATAGGAACTCATACTGATATTACAGACCGCAAACTCGCAGAGGAAGGACTACAACAAGCCAAAGCCGAATTAGAAGTTAAAGTTCAGGAACGTACAGCAGAATTAGAAAAACTAAATGAGGAACTGAGAAACTCGAATCAAGAATTAGAACAGTTTGCTTATGTAGCTTCTCATGATTTGCAAGAACCGTTGCGGGCTGTAACTGGCTATAGTCAATTATTGGTGGAGGAATATCGAGAAAGGTTAGATGATTCTGCCCAAGAATATATAGATTACATTATTGATGGTGCGAGACGAATGCAGCAGTTGATTAAAGACTTGCTGGCTTATTCGCGCATAGGGACAAGGGGTCGAATATTTACGCTGACTGATTGCAATCTTGTGCTGAGTGAGGCTTTGAGTAATTTACAGGTGGCGATCGCAGAAAGTCAAGCTGTGATCACTTATGAGTTATTGCCCAACCTACTTGCAGACAAAACCCAGTTAATCCAATTATTTCAAAATTTGATTGGTAATGCTATCAAGTTTCGCCGCCAAGACGTACCGCCACGAATTCATATAAGTGCAGCGAGAGTAGACAAGAGTAGGGGTGTAGAGGTGCAGGGGTGGAAGGGTGTAGGGGAAGAAGATTTGACTCACAACCACCAAATTTGGTTATTTTCAGTACAAGATAACGGTATTGGGATTAAATCTCAGTACCTTAACCGGATTTTTGAAGTTTTTCGCCGTCTACATACCAGGCGTGAATTTTCGGGGACAGGAATTGGTTTAGCTATTTGTAAAAAAATCGTTGAGCGTCACAATGGTCATATATGGGCTGAATCTCAGTTGGGAGTTGGTACAACTTTTTACTTCACTCTTCATGAATCAGCTATCCCAGAAAGTTTAAACAAAGACGTGTAATATATGGTTAATGACAGTGTTGAAAAGACTCAGGTACATCGGCGTGTGGAAATTTTGCTAGTTGAAGACTCTCCCAGCGATGCTAATCTCACGATGAAAGGCTTTGTCAATGCCAAGATTGCCAATAACTTGCACTGGGTAGAAGATGGTGAAACAGCAATGAATTATCTACGCCAGCAAGGAGAGTTTGCTAATGCTCCTCGTCCCGATTTAATTTTACTTGATTTGAATTTACCGGGGATGGATGGGCGAGAAGTGCTGACAGAAATTAAATCTGACCCCAATTTGAAGCATATTCCGGTTGTAGTGCTGACTACTTCAGCCGATGAACAAGACATACTACGTTCTTATCATCTCAGTGCTAATTGTTATGTAACCAAACCCCTTGATGTCTATCAATTTCTTGAGGTTGTGCATTTAATTAAAGATTTTTGGTTAACGGCAGTTACCCTACCACCAGACTTATCAGTTTCATAGATATTTTTCTATATTGTTCAATATCGATTATGATTGAGCATTATTTTCACAATCAAGAAATTTAATGCTCATTGCAGTAACTTATATAAATATATTTTATGCAAAAAATGATAATTCGCGTTCTGTTGGTAGAAGATAGTCCTAGTGATGCCAAACTATTACATCAAGTATTTGCTCATACAGTTCAACATAAACTAGAAATGCTGCATGTTGAACAATTATCTGAAGCGATAAATTTAAGTTTATCAGAGAATAATTCTAAAGTAAATGAGTTGGAGAAGATAAATCCCCGAAGAGAAAAATTTGATGTCGTTTTGTTAGATTTGGGACTACCAGATTCTTTTGGGCTAGAGACTTTGAAGACATATCGAGCCGCAGTTCCAGATATTCCTGTAGTGATTTTAACAGGAATTGATGATGAAGAATTAGCAATGCAGGCTTTAGCAGAAGGCGCTCAAGATTATTTAGTCAAAGACCAAATTACTATCCAAAGGTTAGTCCAGGCTATTCGCTATGCTATTGAACGAGAAGAAATTCTCAATAAGTTAAGAGAAAGTGAAGAAATTAGCCGTCAAGCTTTAGCAAAAGAACAACAACTTAATGAGCTAAAGTCTAATTTTGTGGCGATGGTTTCCCATGAGTTTCGTAACCCCATGACTACAATTAGAACTGCTATAGATATTCTGCAAAATCAAAATAATATGGATGAGGCGCGAAGAAATATTTATTTCGAGCGTGTGCAAGATGCTCTCAACCACATGTTGCAGTTATTAGATGAAGTTTTATTTCTGAGTAAAAGTGAAACTGCCAAATTAGAATATAAACCTGCGCCTTTAAATTTGATTAGCTTTTGTCAAGAAATTACAGAAGTAATGCAAATGAAAGCGGCAGGACAGAAAAATATTATTTTTAATTATGCAGGAGAATGTAATTTAATTTATATGGATGAGGAATTAATTTATTGTATTTTGACTAATTTAATTTCCAATGCTGTGAAATATTCTCCGCCACAAAGTCATATTTGGTTTAATTTAACTTTGGAAGATGATATGGCAATTTTTCAGGTTAAAGATGAGGGTATAGGTATTCCAGAAACCGACCAAGTTAACTTATTTCAAACTTTTTACAGGGCGAGTAATGCGCGGAGAATTCAAGGAACAGGTTTAGGGCTGGCGATGGTGAAACAGTGTGTAGACTTACATGGTGGTGAAATTAGCTTAGAAAGTCAACAAGATGTGGGGACTACGGTAATAGTTAAACTGCCTTTAAATTACAGTGGTGAGAGTGAATAGTCGGAAAAAGAGACTTTATTTAGAGAGACAAGGTAGACAAGGGAGATAGATGTTTGTAAATCATTTAGGATTGCGATAGAGATGAATAAAAATTCAAATAGCTGAAGAGCCGCTAAAATAGTTATAGGCAAAGTTTATAGTTAAACAAGCCAGTACATAAATAATGGTAAACAGCTTTATATTCTCACAAGAAACAATTGCAAGCATTCAGGAACGGTTAGAAATCTTGGAAAGATGCCTGAATGAAGCTAATGTACAAGATGAAACAACAGCCGAGATATTTAAATTTGCAAAGACTCAAGGAATTACTGTTAGCCAGCTTCTAGAGAAAGGGAGACAATTACAGTACAAACTTAATAAATTTAATAAACTCAGTGAAGTTTTGAATCAAAAAACTCAACTAGGAGAATCAGCAATTATACTTTGCGTTAGAGCCAATTTTATTCTTAAAGAAATTTTTGATCAATACTGGTATTTATTTCTTAATAAGGACGGGAGAAAGACTTTTAGAATACTGACGGAAGATTTTGTAGAAGTCTATAAAAAAATTAAAAATGAATTTAACGATGATGTTGATGAGAAGAGTGATTTATATATCCTTGTAGAATCATTAAAGCATAAAATAAGCTCACTAATTGAAGCCAGTGTAAAAATTAATGCAATATCTGAAGAAGAAATTAATACTTTTGATTTAGGAGACATTACTCCTCAACAATCAGAAGCTATGCTGATTTCTTTGGCATCTACGAAAAAATGGGATTGGGTGTACAGAAATCTTACATAGTCATCAATTTATTGAAAAACAAGATATTTTAAGTATACATAACGCGATGTGCGACTTAATATTCCGTAACAAGTGCGTCGAATTGAAGAGGATCACAATTGTGGCGATTAAGCCAAAAACAGACGGTATGAGCTAAAATCTTGCGATTGAGGCG
>NZ_JACJSE010000058.1 GCF_014698045.1 Aulosira sp. FACHB-615 | reverse complement strand
GAGGGGATGTAAGACCAAAATCTTCGGGACGTAAAAAATCTACGAAGGTTGAGGCAATCCCCATTGAATTGGGAAGCCTACACTGTACCGCAAGGTCAGTGTAGGTAGTTCACTTCCGCCTCCCTACGTCGTCGCAATCCCTTCTCTACTTTACTGCCGGGATTGCAGTACATAGGGATAACCGTTTTCAGTTTATCCCATTCCTTATTTTTTAGCGCCTTGGTGATGGTTTGAAAATTACTGCCGCCGTAGAAACTCGCCCCCAAATTGTAGCCAAAGCTAAGTAACGCGCCGCGTTGGTTGTCGTTCATTTCGTCCCAGTGCGGGATTTTTTGCAGTTTGGGTAAATAGTCGTTTTCTAGTTGGTGAATGAGTAGTTGATCGGCTTGTTCTTGAGTGATGCGATCGCCCAATTTCCATTCACCGCCATCCAGTTTTTTGGTGCATCCCCAACCAATAGTAATGGGCTTGCCTCCTGAGAGTGGATCAGGGTAAGCGACGAGATGACAGCCTTCAAACTCTTTGATTAGCTCAATTCCGGGAACAGGTATAGGCATTTTTGGTTACTGAACTCTATGCGATATTATTCCCAGTGCGGCGACCTAGCAACGACGAAATTTTAATCTTTTTGGTGATGGCGAATTATTGATAGGTAGCAAAGTAATCCCCTCAAGTTCAAGCTCAGGGTAGTCGAGCGATGTTCCGTCGGCCATTGCTATACCTATCTCTTTTTTCTTGTTGTTGACAGTATATAGGAAACCTCCATTTTGTTCCAGTTTTCGTCGCCAAAAAACATCAATTGAGCAGTAACGCAGAGACTTTTTGATATATCGCTTTTCATATAACTCAGAAAGTTGTTCGCCAAGCGATCGCCTATAAGTCAAAATCCAGCAAGCACGGATGAGGCGATCACGCTTCTCGTCTTCAATTGCGCTATCGATTTGTTGATAGCCGATCTCGGATAGATGTAGATATTTTTCTAATAGTTCGCCAGCTTCCTTGGGATAGGGATTAGGGGTTGGTGGGTATTCAAGATATCTTTCGGGGTGTTTTGTGCTGTCACCACAATTTACCCACAAGCATTGGCGTTGTTTATGAGTAATCTTTGATAAAGATAGTTCACAAGTATTTCCACAGTCGCAAGCGAGCATCCATGCTGGCCTGTTGTTATCGTCATTGTATCCAGTAAGTTTAATAGCTGTAAGACTGCCAAATCTTTGCCCTGAGATATCGCGTGGGCGGCGCTTATTGTCTATTAAGCCCAGCTTTCTGGCACAACCACAGGAAACCTGTCCTTTGCGATCAAAGCTTTCTCTAGTTCTTTCGATTATATTGCCGCAATCGCATTGTAGTCTCCAAAACTGAATATAAGATCCGTATGAATCAGGGCGCGTGCCACCCTTGCCCAGTACTACAATCCTGCCAAATCTCATCCCTGTGCAATCAGGTTTTGCTCTTTTTTGATTGCGTTCTATCACTCTTAAGCGTTTCTGGCATCCACATGACGGGGGATGTCCTTTATTATTATCAAAATTAATGCGAGGCTTTTCAATAATTTTCCCGCAATTACACTGCAACTTCCATAGTTGAATATTTTTTGAGTTTCTACCTGCTTTGCCAATTACCGTCAAATATCCAAATTTCTGTCCAGTGCAATCAGGTTTCGCCCGCATCTTCATCCACTACAAAATTATCGATTTCAGAGCAAAAATGCAGCCCCACCATCCTCACTCCGCCAGGAACAAAAGCCATGATCGCCAATGCTCTGACTAATACAAATAACCCCTGCTCGAAAACCTGCCTATTCTTAGGAAACAGCAAGTATTCATCAGCTCTTGCAAGCACTCCTTGTGGGTAATTAGCGTCGTCTTTGTGCCATTGTTTCCATTTTTTGTGGTCATCTGGCTGGGGTTCATGGAAGTGTAGCCACTCCCATTCTTCATTGCTAACACCGCCACGATCTTTAATGTGTTTAACAAATCTAGGGACATTGTGATGGAGGAGCGATCGCCACTGAATCAAAAGTTTTTGGTCGCTATTTAGAATTGATCGCATTTGATTCTCCACCATTCCGTGTTTTAATGAGCCACTTTATTGAACAGGAATAGCTATACACTTTTCTTGGAGTAATTCTCAGCTTGACAGCAATTTCTTGCACCGAAAAGCCTTCTTTCTTTAACTGGTACACCTTAAGGCGTTGTTCTTTGCTTTGACACAAATTTGTTGCGGGCGCATCAATATCACTTCGCAGCAATTTTAACAACTCTCCTGACTTTCTATTGATCCCAAGTTTGCTGTAAATATTGCAAGTGTGAGAATTTACAGTCCTTAGTCCCATCTCTGCACGAAGAGCGATCTCTTTGTATGATAAACCCTCTACAAGCAATTTACAAACCAGTTTTTCTTTTGGTGTGAGACAGCGTAATCCCGACATTATCGATACTGTTTAATACTTGTATTTTGTACTTGAGCCGATCGCTTGTCAGGCGCGATCGCGTAAGTCACCCCACGCAAACTAATTTCTAGATTAGTACCAGATTTTTTGATTTTTGGGAATAACTTAAGCCAGGGTTCGGCTGCTTTTGCTGTTGTGTACATTATTGTTTTGTCCAATTACGAGGGGTTGCGCTATCTTTCAATTTTCTTGCGTATACAAAATTCATCTTCCCACTCATAAGCGATCGCCTTCTCGTATATTCTCAACAATTCCATTAACCAACCAACCAAGAAACTCAGAGATACCCAAAAAAGCGCAAGCGTTAACTATTTCAAGATGAAAGAAATTCCAAATAGCAACACAAACAAGTAATAGCCTAATTACTACGAATACGCTTAAAACACAAGCACCTAATGAGGCTAAAAAAGCATCTCCGGCAGTGTGGATTTTCATAACGCGTTCTCCTTTGGATCTAGCGAGGCGATCGCCCATACTTTTGTCACTCATGGCGATCGCTCCTCGGTTCAACCATCATGATAAACACCACATCCCATTAACATCCAAATTTGTGTGAAGAATTTTTCTACTTGCAGATAATCAACAACATCAAGAAGCTGAACATTAAATGTTTCACCCCCTTCTATCGATCTTCTGAATTGAGCGATCGCCCGAAATGTGTAATCGTGAAACCTATATTTTGGTGGGTGGGCTTCAATATGAAGATAGTAGGCTTTTACTCCATTGATTTCTATTATTTTACTTGCAGTAAATACACAGTCTGGATATAGGCGTTTGTTAGCAAATTGCTCATAGCCATTGACCAAAAATTCTAAAACTTTCTTCTGGAATTCACTTTCATTTTCTGATAGTTCTAATTTTTCTCCAGTATTCATGCGATCGCATCCTTAACTGCATTCCACAAAGATTCTGCTGTTTCACGCCACCTAACCATCTTAGGATCATCTGCTGACATTTCATGTTCTTCTTTGAGAGAAACCCCCTCATAAAATGCCAATATTGTCACAAAATCATTGAGGATTTCTCTTACTTGGGGTTCGGTTAGTTGATCGGGGTGAATCATGGTGCGATCGCTCCTAAGACTGAAACAAAAATACCAAAAACCAAAGCAGTGCGACAAATATTTTGATCTGCCAATGTCGTTCAATAATGAGTCTTTTCATAAGCGATCGCTCTCCTTAAAACTATCTTCCTTTGTGCCAAGGCTCACCGTCTTCTGCATCCTCTATTTTCTCCCAGCGCCACATACACCCAAAATTTTTCAACAATGCCCTATGTTGCGGCGTACCAACAGGAACAGGTAATTCATGATCGTAATACCAGCGAAACTCGTAGCAAGGTATAGGGCTAAAACCTGTAAGTTGAGCAAGTGCCACAGAAGCAACTATTTCGCTATCGAAAAGCAATTTAAATATTAGATCCTTGTCTGGGCATGGCTGTTTTATTGCTAATAAAACCCCGCAGTCTTCTTGTTCTAATTCCATAGACATTATCCCTTGAAATTGGCGGTGCGATCGCCTTAAATATCACTACGTTTTTGAATCCAAAACTTGCTTATTCCTACCACTATTTCAGCTTGAGATGCGGGGATATCTACGAGCGATCGCCATTGCTCACATTTGTCCTTTAAAAGCTTTGCGTCAACAAGCGAATCATTGTTTGTGAAGTCGCAATCATTAACACTGGATGGCGGGATAATTCTGTATATAGTTAGCAAGCGATCTTCACTGGAATCTTTTAATATAAATCCCGGCTCACCAACTTCGTCTAAGTATGAAGCACACATCGCGTCTACAACAGAAGATAACTTCCTAATAAAGTCAGATACACGCATCTGAATCGGATTACTGCGGTCGTAATCAGTAGTGGTCATAGCGATCGCCCCTAAGTTACAAAATTTGTATTTTGTTCCATTACTCATTTTTGAAACCTTTGGGGCGAGTTCTTATTCCCATTTTATGAGCCAGGACATGATAATTAAATCCTATGTCCACCACTTCGCCATTCACAAAAGCAATAAAATATTTTAAATCTGTGCTGTAAAACAATTGAGCCATAACTTATATTTTGCCTCTTAATTGCCTAGTGAGTGATTTTCCATAGATACCAAACACAAAGCATTATAAAGCCAACTAATTCAAGCTCGGCTAACACTATAGATAATTCTTGTCTGGCGTATTTACCAATTAGAAGCCTAAGTGCAAGATGATTTAACTTGTCTATCAGAGTTAATAACTCTAATAAACGTTTTAGCAAGAAACAAAGCTCGTCCACTAAAGGTTCAAACATAAAAATTCTTATTTCGCCCCTAAAAATTCCTTCTACTTCTAATTGTCGCCCAATCAAGAACAGAACCAAGCGTCTGAGAAACAACATTTGTCACAGTAATATTAACTGTCGGTGCTTTCGGTTCCTTGGGTAGAGGTATTTTACTATAGGCGACTGTTGGGTTGACCCACGGGCCAAGAGATAGGGATGTGGCGTAGGTGATGCGCGGCACCCCATCCACCACACCCAGAATATTTAATTGAGTCTGCACACTTAATACTACTCTTTGGCGATACTCACCATTACACCAATAATTGAAGCGATCGCCGCTACGTATCTGCAAGTTTCCTGGTATTTGCAGCGATTCTGTAAATCCATTACGCCAATTCTCAATAGCCAATTTACACTGCAAATAAACCAATGCCTCGTTCCAAGTTTTAGCCAGTGGAACCGATTCAGATCCACCAACAGGATCGCTTACTGCGTACCCTGCGCTTTGTACCAAATATCTGTACTGCTGCTGATCATTAATATCAGTTCGCTTGGTATCTTGTGCTGGTTCTTGTCGGGTGTACAAGGGATTGCGTCTTGTAGCTAAAGTTAATTCGCCCATACTTTCTTCAGTCCACACGCGTTCGACGGCTTGGGCGATCGCTTGTCCTTGGGCTTTAAATTCAATATTGTGAGCCAAGATTTTTTGATCTGTAATCAGATCGCCTCGCTCAATAATTGGGTAGCCGTTCTCGAAACCTACGGTTTTCTCCTTGTATTCGGCGGGAATGATTTGTCGATACATTTGGAACCGCGACTCCTCCCCGACAATAAAGTCAGGTTGACCGTCATCAATGTTCTTGCGAGAAGCAAAAGCGGTCATCTCTGTGCGCTCCCACTCCACATAATAAGGAGGCGCATAATCTGGATTAATTAATGGAGTGAGTGAACTTGTGCCGTCACGGTTACAGGTTTTGACTAATTCAAATAACCCTTCACTCGCCACGTATTCAGGGAATAATTTCAAAGAGTAACTGGTGCGCCCGGTGACGGGGACGCGGAAGAAGCTGTATAAACTGTATTCATCGTCACTTGGGGTTAGTTCCAATGTTTCCGGTGCTTGCGGGTTTTCCTCCTTGTAGCGAACTGTGTTGTACCCGCTTGTAATTACATAGAGTAAGTAGCCTGTATTGTAATCGTAGTAGTAATCAGTCGTGGTGCGCCGAATGCACCGCCAGATTGTATTAGGGTCGCCGGATAAATTACCTGTAGCGCCGTTGTAGATCGATGCTGCGGTGTAGGCAAATCCCCAAGTTTCATCAACTACTTGTACCTTGGTTCCGTTTTCCTCGGTTACATAACTGCGAGATTTGGTTTGTCCTCCAATATCAAAGCACAGGGACATGGTTTTGATTTCGCTTACACCTTCCAAGGGAATATTCGCTGTCACATCCCCTTCTGCCCTGGTGTTGCGCTTGATTTCCTTCCGTACATACCTTGGGGTTTGCCCCTGGGTGCGTTCTTGTTCTTTGGTGGTGGTTTCGGTGAAGTCGCCCGTGATTTCGATGTTTGGGTATTCAAAACCAAGCGCCGTCGCTCCCTCCCCCCTCAATGTCGGCACAGGTGCAGCAGTAATAGTAGAGGGGAAGTTCACCAAATCTACACTGGGATTGTAATCAGCAATGCTTGTTAACCGAGACTTACTAGTTTTAGCGATCGCCTCGTAACTCGTCTCGACTTCCCCCAAAATATCGCTTTCTTGATAAGTCCATACCCTAGTTGAATTAACTGGGACTACTTGAATACCCTGGGCATTGGAATAACGAACAAAGGAATTAGCCAAGCGGAGGCGATCGCTTAGTAGCTGTATTGGGCTAACAACCGCATCTCTTGGTGTGTCGTCGGGAATGGGGACTGGTGCTAAGTTGGGGCCGATATAGTTAATGCCGAGTTTGGCTAGTAACAGAGCGATCGTAGTGTTACTATTGGGGTCAACGTTTACAGTGTTGGTAGAAACGCACTCCGGGTCTTGAAAGGGTGTATCCGAGGGTGCGTTATTTTTTCCATCACTGCGAAGAAAGCATAGAGTATCAAGGTAGTTCTCCCAGCGACCACCAAGCGATGCTGACACCTTGATTCTAGAATCTGGGTAAATAGCACGGGGCAATTCAGTTAGGTTAAGGCTGTTGATTCGTAGTGGGATGCCATATAAATCAATCTCTGTTCCTGGCTTAAAGATATTTTGTAGAGTTGATTTGCTTACACCAGTCACTTCAAATTCAAACTGGGCGGTGGGGTGCTGCTCAAAGGATTCATTGAGAGCGATCGCACCTGTTAGTGGTAGTTTTGTGAATAAGTCCGGGTGTGGGGGTAGTAGTAGCGGCGGGGCAAATTTGAGTTGCTCTCTACCGCCTAGTACTTTGATGCTACCGCCAGACTGAGAAACTTGTACTGTTTTGGTGTAGGGGTTATACAGGAACTCGTTCGTCTGTGGATTTTCGGGATCTACGGCGGGTGTGAGGGTTTGTCCGTTAATTTCTACTGCCATTACTGATTCCCAGTTATCAGGGAGACTTACATCTCCTGTATTCGTCGCCGTGTAGGCTTCACCTCCACCAAAATCTACAACTACCAATGGAGCGTAGTAGTTGGTATCAAACTTGATTTGGGTGTTGAGGGCGAGGCGATCGCTTTTCGCCGTGGTGGGGAGGTAGGGAGAAGAAACCAACATATACAAAAACCGCGTCAAACGCGGCTTGCAAAAAAGGAATATTGGTTAATCTAGCACAGGCGATCGCGCTGTCAAAAGCTATTTAGCGTATAAACAATATCTTCTACCGTAGTTAGTCTTTCTGCCTTAATCAACAAATCATCTCCCTTAACCTCAATCCAAATCACATTCGATAATTCTCGCAGTAATTCATAATTGCGAGGGCGGGGAGATATCCTATAAACGCCGTCACCTAGCTCTATATAGGAAAAGCATATATCGCACTCATTTAGTTCTTTTAGTCGAGATTCAATATTTTGAATCAATCGAAACATCGCAGTAAAAGCAAAGCCAAAAGTAAGCAACCATAAATAGTTCAATCAATCAACCCCTCATCATTAAATGTAAACGACATCTTAGAAGCAAGAGCGATCGCTCTCCATTCGTCAACTTCTTCTATCGATGGTTTGCTTGGTAGTGGTACGCCTTCCATTGCTTGATTCCATAGCAGTGCGAACACAGGTAAATTAACATCAGCATTAGAAGTACCAAGAGCGATCGCGTAAGCCTCCATCCTATTTTTTGCTTGCTGATTCAAGGTTGTGGATGCGGCGCGGTTATAGGCTTCATTCACAAGCAAGGCGTTGTTAAATCCTACCCAGTCTAGTGGTTGCGAGTTATTTGCAGCGACAAAGTTAGCGCCATCCCAGATGTCGCCGATATTGGCTGTTTCTGAGGCGATCGCTTCTATTGCAGGATCGAAGTCTTCCAGTCTCTCGATCAGCACCACATTGACTACTTGATTGTTTTCAATAATTGCATATCGCATCACCACCACCTCACACGAACTTCACCGCGTCCCCCGTTACCACCAGCGCCGCCTTGTACTGTGCCTACGCCACCACCACCGCCACCGCCGCTAGGAATACCACCATTTCCGCCAGTACCGCCAGTTGTTGAGCTACCACCACCGCCACCGCCGCCTGTGCCTGCACCTGTACTAGAATCTGCACCATTCCCACCATTACCGCCGACTGTGCCTGCACTACCGCCGGAATTAAGATTCGCACCACCCGCAAAACCTGTACCAGTAGCACTGGTAGCACCACCGCCACCACTACAACCTCCATAACCGCTACTAACACCAGCGTTACCAGCGCCGCTTCCACCTGCTCCACCAAAGAGTGATGTCGAGCCAGACGCGCTACCACCGTTGCCACCGTCAGGGATACCAGAAGTAGAGCCACTAGCAAGGGTTCCACCTCCACGCCCTCCCGTTGTGCTATTGGGAGATGCGCCGCCTCCTGCAAATAAATAATTTCCAAAACTACTGTTTCCGGGACTAGTGCCACCGCTTCCACCCGATCCGCTACTTCCTGCCCCTCCAGTTCCGCCAGCGCCAACCGTTACGGTTACGGTACTGGTTAAATCTGCGGCCGAGAAGGTTCGTCTAGAGCAAGCGCCGCCACCCCCGCTACTACCACCCGTTGTTGTACCCGCACCACGCCCAGCGCCACCACCTCCAAAGCACTCCACTTCTATAAAGGTGGCATTGCTTGGCTTTGTCCATGTACCGGAGGATATAAACACTTGATAGCCGCTAATTGCTTCTATCTGCTTTTTCTTGATTGACATTATTCGTTGGTAGTGTACAGCGCGACTACGGTATCAGTGGTTTCTAGATTAAATCCGGCATTGTTAGCACTCCAGGTTATTGCTTTTCCTGAGATACTGAAATGAGATGCGATCGCACTTACGATTACACCGTTCACAATTAGATGTACGTTGTTGTTAGTTGATGGGGTTTTAGTAAGGTCGTTAATCGTATTTAAGGCGGTAACTGTTAACACTTCTGTGAATAATGCCGCACCGCCAACAGCACCACCGAGAGGATCTGTATAAACATTTCGCGCTATAGCGAAATTTGCAGGTAAGCGATAGAAGTCAAATCGATAAATGAAATCAAAATCAATTGATTGGGAACTAGCAAAGGTGTAGGAGGTTTCGGTTCCGTCAATTAGCGAAAAGAAAGATAAAGTGTAAACACCAGTAGAACTTGATAGCTTACCGTAAATTTCATTCCCAGAAGCATCTGTCAGCACTTCTTTTGTGGTGTTACTGCGAATTGGTATTGGCGTACTTCCTGTTACAATCCCAATCGCCGTAGATGTTGCCACCTGCACAGGCACACTTGCTCCACCCTGTCCCGCACTACTCAAGGCGCTAGTAATTGGAGTAGTTACCGTTGCCGATGAACCGGTGACACTTACATTTTGAATAGTAATAGGCGCATCAATTAACTTTTCTATTTGCTTTGCTTTAATAGGCATTAGTAATAAACCTCAATCACATCTGAATTATCCAAACCAAAAGTATTTAGCCAATTTAAAGTAGAACTATTAATATTGAAATCTTGTGAAAATTTCGCCTTGCATCCATTAATAAAAAGCATGGCTTTTTCAGGAGATGAGACGACTTGATTTAGTTGAAAATTATTACTGCCCGTGTATTGTAAAAGTTGATAATAATTAGTACTAGTTGGCGGCGGATCTCCCCCTCCCGCATCCTGCATTCTCAAATCAGAAAGCTCAACTTCACCCTCGCCCGCTTCAACGGTAAAAAAGACTACTTCATTGCCGAATTTGCAACTGTATTTAGAAGATATTAAACTATCTTCGTTTGCCCAGAGTTCAACAGATAATTCACCATTTTCATCTGTGCGTTCCGTCCATGTGCGCTTGGTGTATTGATTTTCAGCATCAAAGCCACCCGTAAAATTAAACATTACGGGATGATTAGTTAAAGGCTCTCCATTAGGTTTTAAAAATCTGCCTTTTACAATCCGTAGCATTAGATTTTAAACCCTGATTTCTTCAACAAATCTACGCCTTTTTGCTGTTCAAAAATCTCTAAGTCTCTTGCTTTTTGTAGCTCGTCAAGCGCCTCCTTGCCACGCAGACGATCGCCTATTTGTTTAGCAAGCAGAGCGATCGCACCTGGGGATAAATTGTTTAACAGATATTCCAAGTCCGAAGGGCGAGGAATCAATAGCATTTCCGCCAGCACATCTAAATTGAAGTCCCCGCTAGTAACCCTTAGCCCCCCTGCGCCCTTGCCCCTCAGCCCCTCTGCTTCATAATCGAACCCCATGAGCAACTCAAGCCCTGAGATCCAAAATTCCCCGCGTGACTCGGCAGCAATGAAAAAGCTATGGCGAGATGCGGGGGTGAGGATGGAGGGATCGAAGCCTAAGCGATCGCCCAGGTGTTGATAGTAGGGAGTGAGTCCTGAGTAAAACACCTCATCTGCTTCTACCAAGTGCGAATCCTGTATGTGACGGGTGCGATTGATTAACTCTAGATGGTAGGCGCGGATTGTAGGAGCGATCGCCCATGATGGTGATTTAACCAAGAGGAAATCACCATCTATGGTATCCAGTCTCCAAAACTCCATACTTCGGCTACGCTCAGTAACCATCAGCAAACAACCTCAAGATTAGGATAGAACATCTGAAAGCCTATCCCCGTACCATCATTGGGATCTTCTAAAATACGGAAATTAGCTTGCCTTGCGGGATCTTGGTTGATTTCACCACCAGCTAGGCGTGTACAGTATCGGGCGCGAAATCCTGCTACTTTTTCATTAAAATCAATGCCCTGTGCCTTGATTTCAACTACATCCAACAATTCAGCACTAATAATGGTAGCCGCACTGAGTGTCACAGGAACCCACCCCTCAATTCTGTATCCAGTATCGGCAAGTTCGGGACTGAGTGTGATTGCCAAGTTGTTACCAATCACAATCTGATCATTGGCAGGGGATGAGGCAACTATTTCTAATGGTTGAGCAAGCTTAGTCACTGGATCGATGTAGTAAATTTCGGAGTAGTCAGAGGCGGATTGAGCCGTAACGCCAAAACCTGTTTGCCCTGAAGTCCTAGCTGGAAAGGATGTCTTGGTTGCGTCAAGTTCAAAATACGCAAACCCTTCTACATTAGTACCAGCAGCCATCAGCCTGCCGTGGACAAAAGTATCCCATTCGGGTGAAGCTACCGAGCATTCAAGCTGAATTTCGGGCGCGATTTCGTTGGAGTAAGTAAAGGCGGTAACTGTTTGCCCTTTACAGGACTTGGTTTTTAATTCCTCAATAGATTCGCCCATCTGGATAGACATTGTGCCAGGGGCTGTAATTACACCCATCGGGATTTTGACACGTTCGCCTGAAATAGTCGCGTAACGACTAATGCCTAACCGCGTCCATGTTCTTAAGCCATATTGAGCATTTACCATAAACTACCTTTTGATATGAGTTGAAATATTAAAAGTCACTGCGTAAAAATAAACACCGTTGTCGTTACGAATAAATCTGTCACTTCCCAAATAAAATTCGCCCGTAACACCTTGAACACAAGGGCAAAAGCCAAATATCAACCCCTGAATTTCCTCCAACAATTCCACCGCTTTATCTTCGTTGCGTAAATCGCGGTACTCAACTGCGATTTGGAAGGAGCGATCGCCCTGCTGGAATGCAACCCTTGTTGTAGTGGTGGGTGGGGTGAACGTGCCACCTGCATAAGATACGCGAATAATGTAGTCGTGACGGACTTGAGAATTTGAACCAGCTTCCCCTTCTGTATCGTCAGCAAAGATTCGCGCTCTATCAGAGAGGGGTTGCAGTTGGGCGATAATAGCTTGCTTGATTTCCTTGAGCATCAGTTATCAGTTATCAGTTATCAGTTATCAGTTATCAGTTATCGGTTTTTATTGATTACTGGTAACTGTCCACTGTTCGCTGATTTAGTACCTGTAAATATCTTGAACGTTTAACAATTCTCTTGTTAGGTTTGCCTCACCACCCGGCACATAAGCCACCGACCAATCATCAAGCAAGTTACCGCGATCGTCTACTAAAGGATTGGTTTCAAGGCGCTTTGGTAGCGGAAATCCTGTTGGATCAAGCAGTACCATGATGCCCTTTTCGATATCCTTGAGACGCGCGATCGCGTTGTTGTACCGTGTCGCAAACTGCTCAGGGGCATTGTTTTGAGCAAGTCTGTACCAAGCAATGTCAACACAGTAGGTGCGGATAGTTGAGGGGATAAATTCTAGAGGTGTGGCGTAACGGGTTGCCAAATAACCATCAATTTCGCCACTGGCATCCTCTAGAACCTGTTGGAGGCGATCGCTGTTCACGGTCGTGGCGCTGGGATTATCAAGGTTGGTCAATTCGACTGTTTCTTGATTGCCAATCACCGATGTAAATTCCTCAACCGTGGCGTAGCTCATGGAGTTTCAGGTTCCTCTTCTGGCTTGCGGGGTTGCTTTTTGGGTGGGGACTTAGGGGTTTCTTCAACCAATTCAACTACACCTGCGGCAATTAAAGGAGCGAACACTTCTTCGCCCGCCTCAAGCTCATCGCCTACTTGATAGACTTTTTCGCCAAAATGAACAGAACCAACGGTAACTACTGCTTTCATCACGCCACCGCATTTTTAATTAAGTAGCCAGAAATAATCTTGCTATCAGATTCCTGCACACCAGTAGCGACAACCTTGCGGTCAAAGTCGAGCTGGTAGTAGGTGTATTTGTTCTCTTCATTACGTCCTGGGTCGTACATCAAGGGGTTGTTGACGTAAACATAGGTGTAGCCATAGGAAGGCTCAAGCATATTTACGTCGATGTTGCCCATTGGGCGGTAGGGTAAGCGATCGCTGTTCAAGGCCGCAGGATTCGTATACGCCAAGACGATATCTTTATCCATGACGCGAGACTTGGTAGCACCAACCTTTTTCAAGGCTTTTACTTTGCGGCAACGAGCGAAACCGAAGATTTGAGCCAAGGTGTCTTCTGTTAGTTGCTGTCTAAGCCCTGGGGTTGTGTTGGTTGAGGTGAAGTTTCGAGCGTATTTGGTGGCTAAGGCATCAAAGGCTGAAACACCAATTAGCATTACATTTGGCTCAACCCCAATTTGATTCCCAACAGCAGTAATCCCTGTTCTAATTACTGGATCTGGGTCAACTCCAGACTCATTTAACTGAGTCCCGGAACTTAAGGTAACGACGTTATTGGTTGCGTAGTTGGCGGCAGTGGTAGCGATCGCTGCGGATTCAATTTCGTGGCGCAACCCTGCTTTTGACATTAGGACGTTGGTAGCCATTGCGCCCCAATTGATTTTCATATTCGCCATTTCATTGCGGCGTTTATCTGGGACTTTGTAAGTCAGACCCTTGAACGCCAATTTGAAGGGTACGCCAGAGTAACCGGATTGTACTTCCGGGTAAGGCGCACCATCAGCGCGATCGTCTGTCACGTCTTCGTAAGCTGCTTCATCAAACTGGATGATTTGACCACCATAGGTACTAACATCCGCCAAGGGGAACAGAAGACGCATCACAAAATCAGGCTGCTTGTAACCTTGAGCAAGGTTTGTGAGTACCTGATTAATACCTAAACGTGATTCTAAAACTGAAACTGGGGAGGGCATAAATTTTTAAAGTACTGAGTGCTGAGTGCTGAGTGCTGAGTACGCCTGTGGCGCTTGGACTTGATTAGTGCTAAGTGACAAGTATTACTACTCAACACTCAGCACTTTCAACTCAGCACTTAAACAGAGGTGATATAAACTTCGACAAACTGTCCGGCTGCGCCTGCGGTTTGTCCTGGCACTAGACGTGCGGCAACGATTGAGCCAGATGTCCAAGGAATAAAGCGTCCTTGAGCATCGGTCTTGAGCCGAGGCTCTGACCCGTTAATCGCTGCGCCAGCCTCAGCCATTGCGGTTTCACCCATAATGGCGCGACCTTGATCGCCTGCTGCGATATTTTCATCAGCGATCGCAAAGATTGCCTGTCCTGCGGAACTTGTGCCGTCTGTTGCTTGCGCCCAAGCGTGAGTTATGCCGCGTCCTTTACTGATAGCAGCAGAGGGAACGACGGTAACGACTCTGGTTGCTAGTTGTTGTTTACTCATAGTTATTAGTCATTAGTCATTAGTCATTGGTCAACAGAACTAGTAGGTGAACCCTAGCGCCGTCGCGGCTTCGGAGTAATTATGAGCATCACTTGGGTCTTTGCCGTTTTGTTTGCACCAAGCGCGGATCGCGGTATCTTGCTTGACTGATTCTGCACTTGCGCCAGGGAGGGCGAAACTTTGGTTGTGAGGACTAACGGGATCTGTGAAGTTAGGAGCGATCGCTTCTCCATAGTTCCAGGATGGTTGGTCGTTGAGCATATCCATCAAGGCTTGGCGCGGGGTCTTGCTACCAACGTCCTCAGAGAAGTCAATATTGGCGGTGTTGGGGGTGTTTAGCAACAATGTAATGGTGTCAGCTTTTTTAGCGGCTAATACCTTACCTTGGTTAACCAATCCCTCTACAAAGCTGTTTACTTGTTGCCTTTCAAAAGCTTCTTCCCTAAGCCTCAAGGCTTTTTCTCTGTCTGCTAAGGCTTGTTCTTGTTCGCTCATATCCATCGATTTTTTCTTTTTCTTTGAGAGGTATTCTTCACCCTCCATATCTTCTTCGTCATCCTCCATCATTTCCTCTTCGTCATCCATCGGCTTTGTCTTTTTCATGCCTTCTCCGTACTCCGATAACTCTTCTCGTTCTAACTGAGCGATTCGCATTTGCAATTCGTAGATTTGGCGGGATTTATCTGAATCCATCTCTGCCATGCTGCGAAGTGCGGCGATTTGATCGGCAGGAAGCACACGATCCGCCACCTCCAAGCTTTCGGACTCAATTAAGTATTCGCGCTGTCTCTGGAACAAATCAGCCGCGATCATCCAAGGAGAACTTGCTATCATCACCCCCATAAAATCGATTACCCCTTCTTCTTGTTCGTTAAAACTGATTGCATAGGGTTCAAAAACCCCTGCTCCCCACTCCCTGCTCCCTACCTCCATCCATTCCGGTGGCGGGTCGGGTAAAGCTGCTAGTCCTTTACAGGCAGGTGGGGTTGTACCTAGTCCGGCAATGTGTCTTAGGCTCCACTTGCCGGAATAGGGGTTATTTGGGGAATTTGGTAAGTAAAAGCTACTAGAAACTGAGTGGATTTGTTTATCTCGTACCCACTGAGCAAAATCCTTGGATACTTTCTCAAATCCAGCCATGAGGCGATCGCCTGCCAACCGCAATTGTTTGGGGATGCCGTGGCACAGTTCTTTGGATTTAGACGCGGTTTTATCCGTGTAACTTCCAATGTCGTGTCCAATGCTTTGACTAACTATCAATGGGGCGCGGAAGTGTTCAGGGTTATAAGTGTCAACCACTTGCTGTAAGTCAGCAGGGGTGATAGTGGTCATCTCCCCATTCGACGCGGGGCGAGTACCTGCTTTAAATATTTCTATTTCATATAAAGAGGGCATTTATCGTAGCAAATTTCAGGTTTTAATCTGCTTAAAATAGATGAAAATAGGTTATTTTGAAAAGACGCACTCACCTACTCACTCACCTATGGTTGCAGTACCAAAATTAACAGAATACCCGCCATGTGAAACACTACGGCGGGTACGTACAGAAAAGGGATTAACCCAAGTTCAATTGTCAATATTACTTATTCAGTCGGGTCACAGGGTTGAGAGTCGCTATATTAGCGGTTTTGAGTCGGGACACAGACAGCCTTGGCCTGCGGCAAGGAGAGCGATCGCTTCTGTTTTGGAGATGAGTGAGGCAGATTTGTTTCCTGAAGTCTGATCAAAAGGATGGGCTACAAGCAGCGATCGCATCTATTTTGAAATCTATCTTTCTATTCCCCTTTCTTGCATTTTTCTTTTTAGGCGATCGTACCGAGCTTGATCCTTTTCTTGATATTTTTCGTCGAGACTGGAATAAGCCTTTCCTAGCGCATCGGACGCTTTTTGATACCTCCATGATTCAGGGGTTTCATTGTCCCCTACTTCTTCATCGATCTGATAAAAATAATAATCAAATTTTTTATCAGAATACTCTTTTAGCGCGTCAATTTCTAGCAATGTGTTTTCCATGTCCTCGATTTCAGCATTACTAGCTCTTGTAAGTTCATTAGCTTTTTTAGCTAAAGATGTGGCGTAAGTCCTAGTTTCTTTACCGTTAGGTTCTTTTTTAATAAAATCTTCTACTGTTTGCTTGGGAGGGTTTTTATATTTATCCAGCAGTCTTTGTTTTAATGTACTCGTATCCCCTGATTCGTTTTTGGGCGCGAATTTACCTGAATCAGCAAGAAGGCTCACACCTACCCGATAGGGAGGTGTTGAGATGAATTGCGAGTGAGTCGAGTTGCGTAGTCTTGACGATTTTGAGCGTAGCGAAAACAGGAA
>NZ_JACJSE010000057.1 GCF_014698045.1 Aulosira sp. FACHB-615 | reverse complement strand
TGATAAGATATCGGGCATGGGCTTGTTGTGGCTTTTGAGTTGTCGTTTGGGAAGACAATAACTCTACTACATCAGCCCTCTCTCTTCATCCTCTTATTTTGGCGAAGGTATTGCTGTAGTCAACAAACCTGTGGCAGTAGCACCAAAAAAACCGCTTACTGTTGCCAGCCATACTCAAGTAGTGGCTAAAAAACCGCCATCTGCTGATGAAACACCAATACAGAGGCTAACTGTTGCACCAGCTAACGCAGCACTTAATCAACAATTGGTAACAGTGAGACGAACTGCCAAACCAACAGGTACAACTTTACAGAGGGATGATGCCAATGCCCTCGTTTATGGTTTAGCCTTAGCGCGACAACAAGGCACAATCAAACCTAATTCCCCGACTTGGAAGAAGTTTCAAGATGCGATTAAATTGCTCAGACAGGGTGAGAGTAGAAAAACAGCGATCGCCCGAACGGGAGTGAATGCAGATTTATTGAATCAATTAATAGAGGCAGGGAAACTCTGATGATACAGCGATTAAAATCACTCACGTTGGTAGGAGCGATCGCAATCATTAATTCACAAGCTACTGCACAACCACCAACGACAACATACACCCAAGGGAAATATCAAGCTTCAGTACCGGACTGGGACAAAGTAACTTGGGATAGTTTACCAGCACTGCAACAAGCAGGATTCATCAAAATTCCACCAAAGCTAATTCCGGTATTTGGCTATGATCCGTCACGTTCTTGGGATGCAGGGCAAAAATCGGATCAAGTGGTGATGTTAGGAGATGCGGAAGATGCTTTTAAGTTGGGGTCTTTTACCCTGGAAGGAATCACAAAAGTTGCCCTTGCTGACCCATCTACATCTCAACAACCAACGTTGAAAGATGTCGGATTCGTGAAATGGCAAACTACCCAATCCTTAGTTAAGGCAATACCAGGACTTGGACAGTTAAAAGTCAAACAAGTAAAACCAATACTGAAACTGTTTGGAGAATCGGGTTATTTACCCCAAAAGTGTAAATCAGGCACAATTAACGACTGTATCCGCACTCGTCCAAATTTAGCGAAAAAACAATTAGGGGACATAGATTTAGGGGATTATTCAGCTGAATCTATACCAGGGTTAGAAAGGACACCAATCCGTAACTTTCAGAAATGGCAACAAACATACATTAATCAAATTCCGAATCTCAAATTTGTACCATTTGCGAAAATGCCTCAACCGATAGATTCTGGTCAAGCAGTTGTAGGTATTGCTTCGGTGGTGTTTGGGGAAGCTGAACAGGGAGATGCCAAAGTTGGAGATAGCTATTATGTTTCTGGTAGCGTAGTCAGAGGCGATAGCACAGTTCCAAAAGCTTGTCTAGCAGGTAAAAAATGCGCTTATTTGGAGTTAGGGGATTTTACACCCAATGCCGGATTGTACGGTAAACGTTGGGCATCCGGTACAGATTCGCCACAAGTAAAAGGGGGCTATGGATTATTGGCGGTGGTCAATGATGGCAAAGAGCCAACTGGCAGACTTGTGTACGGTAATGGGTTTAAAGTTGTCTTAACTAACACCAATGAATCAACAGGAACAGCAGATTTTGCATTGTATTTTAGAATCTGCGCTCGTCCGCCTTTTTTGGCTAAGACCTGCACACCCTACTTTATTGGGCCAGTGCCGTGGATACCAGTCAAAGAAAATGACTTAGTAATTGTGGGGACAGGGCGATGACGCAAACTACCTCTACAGTTAACCCAAATCAATTAGTTCCCCCAGGACTAGAATCAGCATTGATATCACCCGCCGGACTAGGAATACTGTTTTGTGGCTTGCTGATCATTATAGCCAAATACATTGATGGCAAAGGAGGAAAAGGAAAGTTAGCGACTGCTAGATGGGGAGGTAGTACAGAGAAAGCAGCCGCGCGGAAACTGGGGTGCAAGCAAATTCAGGCAAGAAAGCACAATCGAGTGTCTTTATTTGTGGGAACTCCTGAAAATACCAAAACTGAAATTGTGAAGGGAAGAAGAATTACGCAGATTCCCGAAGACAAAAGAACGTTATATTTACCAGAGGCACAACGGGGAATTTTAGTAGCTGGTGGGCCTGGAAGTGGGAAATCATTCTCGATGGTGACACCATTGCTGCGTTCGGCAATTGACCAGGGGTTTCCGGTAATCCTCTATGATTTCAAGTATGCCGAGCAAGAATCAGCCACAGCTGCATCTAAAGGACAAGCCCCATCACTGGCGGGATATGCTCTAGAACGTGGGTATAAAGTGACGGTGTTAGCTCCGGGCTTCCCAGAATCAGCAGTTGCAAATCCGATCGATTTTTTGCGGAACAATGAAGACTCAGAAATGGCACGTCAGTTGGCCATTACATTAAACCGGAACTTTCAACTTGGCTCTGACAGTTCAGGAAATGATTTTTTTACGAATGCTGGCGACCAACTGGTACAAGCTGTATTTATGCTGGCGAAAGGCACAAAGTACCCAGATATCATGATGTGCCAAGCCATCTTGGGGCTGCCTAAATTAGTATATCGCATTGAACAAGCCGAAGACATGAATTTCATGGTCAGAGAAGCCTTTGCACAGTTTGTGTCTGTAGCTGGTTCGCCGGAAACAGCCGCTTCAATTGTGGGTACAGCCAGTGGTTTGTTTAGTCGATTTATGGTTCCCGCAGCATTAGCAGCTTTTTGCGGTAAAACTAATATTCCTTTGGATTTGAAAGGTCGGCAGATGGTGATTTTCGGAATGAACAAAGAGAAGCGTGATGTAATCGCACCTTTGTTAGTTTCGATTCTGCATCTATTAGTTAGTAGAAATGTCGCTGGTAAACGTACTTGTCCTTTGGTGCTGGGAATTGACGAGCTACCTACGCTGTATTTACCTGCCTTGGTAGACTGGCTGAATCAAAACCGCGAAGATGGGCTAGTTTCAATCCTGGGATTACAAAACCTATCAATGCTGGAAGAAGCTTATGGGGAGAATACCACTAATGCGATTTTTGGTGGTTGTGCTACCAAGGCATTTTTCAATCCACAGGATGATATTGCTGCTGAAAGATTTAGTAATTTTTTGGGGGATTTTGAAATCAAGTACAAGCAGCGATCTCGTTCTTCAGGAGGAAGTGGAGGAGCCAGTACTTCTAATTCTGACCAAAACAGCACTCGCAAGCTGTTTGAAATTAATCAATTCAACACTTTACCAGAAGGAAAAGCGGTAATTATTAGTCCAGGATTTCGTTCTCGTGGTCAAATAAGTTTGCCGATTTTAGAGAAAATAAAGATTCCCCAAAGAGATATTAAATCGGAAGCCCAGAGTATTAAAATTTGGTATGAGTTTCAAAGTAAGTTAGCATCTCAATCTACTCTCCAAACTCCAGCAAATGAAGAGATGAAAATCCGACGAGAAGAGGCACAAAGATTGTTACCTTTGATAGAAAACAAAGAGCAACTAGAAGAAATCGCTGCTTTAATTTAGAGAAAAATTCGGAGAAAAATATGGCATCAAATTATCTACTATCTGATGATGATTGGCAACAAATTACTGCTAAACTTCCATCTGATATAGCAGTCTTGGCTCATAAATATCCCTGTGAAATTTATAATGTACTTGATGCCTGGGATGATAAACCTTTGCCCAACAATTATATTCCCCAGGCTATAGATGTTTATAACGATGTTGATGATGAGGCTGTTTTTCAAGTGTGGGAGGGAAAACTAGAGCGATATGTTCCTAGTGAAAGAAAAAATGCCGCAGCTATTCAAGTAGGAATTGATGGCAATTGGGTTTATATCGAAATTGAAGGTAGAGTGATTCTAGACAAGCTAGGCGGAGTTATTCTGCCAGAGATAAATGTTACGGAATCTTTGATTATTGAGCTTCTATCAAAGCAAATATAAAATAAGGAAGTAAAAATTATGATTGAAAATGGAGATGCCAATGAAATCAAACGAGACTATCTAGAGATTTTAGAATCTTTACTTAAACTGATTCAACAGAAAGCAAAATCAAAAGACATAAAAACTAATGATGATGTAACTATTAATGTTGGTAGAGAGAAAGTCTACAAAGGTGCTATTGGAGAAAAGCCATCCAAAAATACACTGACCCCAGAACAAGTTAACAAGATTAGGATAGCTATCTCAGACCCGAAAAAATCTCAGGGGACAATCTCAATTAAGATTGGAAAACAAGAAGTTTTTCGTGTTCAAGATGGTCAAGTTAAAACTGATAAATTAGGCTTGGCTCCAATAGAGCAAGCTCCAGCCCAGAAAACAGCACAGAAAAGTCAAGTTAAAACTCCAGATAGTGTAGAAACTATCCAAAAACAAATTCAGGATTTACAATCTAAAGTAGAAGCACAGCAGAAAATCATTGACGGACTTCAAAAAAACCAACAGACACCTGAATTAGTTTCCAAATTAGCTGCTCAAGTTAGTGAATTGAGTAAATCATTAGAGCAACAACAAAAATTCATAGAGAATATCCAAAAAGCTCTTTCAGCAATAAATGAACGGTCTTTATCGCCAATTCAAAATACTAAACTTCAAAATTGGGTAGGAACGGTTGAGAAGTCTCTAAAACAAACTACCAAAAAATTATTTGAGAAAATTAAAGATGTGCTGACACCCGCAGTCACAAAGCTTAGAGCTAAAGTAAATAAACAAGCTAGTGACTTAAAACAAAAAATAGACACGCGGGTGAATGGTGTTAAAAACACTATTAAGCAAAGTGTTCAAGAGGTTAAATCTAACATTAATAAATCTGTTGATAATGCTAAAGCTAAAGCACTTGAACAAAGTATAAAAGCACTCCTGAAGATTTTTGGTCAAACCAACCCAGATGGTTCTTTAAGTTTCAAAAGTGCTAGTTTTGATTTTGAACAGCAAGGTGAGAGTGTAGTTGTTCGGGCTAAAAATGGGGATATAGTTCTTGAGGATGGAGAGTTATCTCCTAATCTTTCAAGGCAGCAGTCAGAAGCACTTGATAAAGTTTATTCTGTTGTTAGTAGAAGTCATAAACTTGAGATAGATGCCACCCAAAAAGAATCAGCATCTGCTTTTAGAAAAATGGGTAGATAATACCAATTCGCAATTCGTGGCGGACGCTCTCGCTACCGCAGTTATGTTACCGCCTAAACCTGTTATGTTTTTCTTTGCAATTTTCTTGTTGAAAATTTAGTCCTAACTTATTCATAAGTTGGGCTTTGTTATCTCTAATTAATTGGCGAACGGTATTCATTCTTTGCTCAAAACTTAACGGTGAATCAGCTTGACCAGCTAAAAAGAATAATTCGTTGACTTGTTCACCCGTAAATTTTTCGCCTTTAACATACTTTCCTACTTCTATAAATAAAGCCTTCAGCTTTGGTTGATCTAAGTTTTGGATCATCTGCTGGAGATGTAGTTCTAAATTATCTTGAGTGGCATTGATAGTTTCTTGTTTAAGGTGAACCGCTAGTCGCTGTTGACGTTCTTCTGGTGTCAACTTGCGAGGTGGTTCTATGGCACGTTTACGTTGTTGCCAATCTTTTAAATTCATCGCTTCAGTGATGACTTTCTCTAATGCGAGAGGGCTTTGAGCGACGATAAAATCATCCACTCCTTTATCTGGGCCTGGTAGGGTAACAACTTTAACTTCTGCACCCTGCTGTTCTAAAAGTTGTCCAGTCCGTGATGTGGCAATTTCAACATTTTGTAATGTTTTGGGCTTAGTTTCGTAGTCGAAGCAAAACTGAATATGTCTGTTGGGTGTGGCAAAAACAGCTAACTCATCATGTAATATAGGTTTGATTGGCTCACCCAATGAATCTTTACTGCGATATCCCGCATAAATTCCCGGCACTCCAATGGCGGCGTGACCCTGGCTTAACAAACTGGCGGCCTTCTTCGCTCCTTCCGTGATCATGATGGGGAGATTATGTCTCCAAACACAGTACCAAAATCCCAAAGTGCGATCGCTATTGGTTGGCTCTACTCCATGCTTCTTATAGATCCGGTCAGCTAGATCATCAGGGATATCTAGTAAAAAGATACTTAAATCAGTTTTAGGCGGATGCTCATATTTAATTAGTTTCCCTGGTTCATCAATTTGATTTCTGGGAGCGTTGGGTTTGTAGCACCCCCAGATTTTAGCAGTCGGCTTTTCTCCTGGTTGTAAATTGGGGAAGCAACGCGGATCAACACCAGCATGACACCACCAGCCACCAGCTTCAATGTGAGAATATCTCCGTAAATCTCCATCCCTGAGTCGTCCATCATTCCGGCGGGAGATATTGTCACTATATATAAGATATTCCCAAGCCTCATGTTCTTGTTCTATGGGGTCAAGATGTAAGCTTTTAAAGTTCAAAGCCGCAATCATAGGATGAATCGCACTTTTTTCTACTAGTTCTTGCCAGTGTTCTGGGTCTATATGGTTAGGACATGGTGCAGAAGATGGAGTCCAAAATGCAACAGTAGGTACAGATGTTTTTGGTTTGAGTATGGGTTTTTCAAAAACCTGGGAAATTTCTGGTGTCCCTTTGAGTATTGGCGGGACTAGAGGAGTTTGTGTGGGTGCTTCCAAAGGTGTTGGTACGCTAGATAGTGCTGACTTCAGGGTTGGCTGTACAACTGAAGTTGATGCTGTGTTTTGTTTGACTGAAGTAGAAACCTCAGCACTGAGAGTTACTTCCGGTTTTTCAGATTGAACCTGTGTTCGTAGCAATTCCAGAGCATTTTCTTTAGCTTTCGATTCCTGTGCTAACTCCAATAATCGCGTTGGATCTTCGGTATAAATTTTGAGTTCATGTTTGGCACGACTGGTCGCAACATAAAAACTTTCTTGTCCAATCGTAAAGTCCGCCGAAATTAGCACACGGTCTGCGGTCTTACCTTGGCTACTATATGTCGTACTTACCAAGGCATAGTCTAGGTTCTGGGCTTCTCTTAAGCTGATAGACTCAGTGTGACCATCAAGATATTGAATCTGGGCTGTACCAAGAGCGATCGCCGTAACAGTAAATTCTTGTCCGTTGCGTCGTCCCAATTGTCTATCGTTCTTCTTCCATTGCAAGCGATCGCCTACGCCAATTTCAATCTCTTGCCTCTGGTACACAGCTTTATCAAAGGCTGTATCGACTTCTAAACACTTGCCATCATCACTTTTAAGAGTTAAACCGTCAGTAGTTTGACCTACTATTTCATAAAGTTTGCCTTTCTCCAATCCCCGACGCTTGTAGTTCCGTGTCGGCGTGATCACGTCGCCAATTACAAAGTTATGGGCAAACCGCATCTGCACTTTTGAGAGATTTTTGGTCTGCAATTGGGTGATAGTTGCCGTTTCTCCCAAAGTCCCTTCATCTTTAAGTTTTGAGCGAATGGCTTGGGTAAGGGCAAGTCTTTCGGCATTCGTCCCAGCCAAAACAAGGGTTTTGACTCTTTGTTCTGGTGTCCCTACTATATAATCACTGGCAATCTGCTCTGTTTTGGACTCTGCATCTACAGTTTTTATAGAACCATTATTTAATAAATGCTCAAAACCCGCTTTAATTCTACCTTCAGCAATCAAATCTACTGCTAATTTTAGCTGTGGGTCTTTTTGGCGCAAGGATTCATTGAGGTGTGCAGTTTTAATTCCCGCCTGCTGCAAAGACTTGAACGGATTACCAGCTTCCACGGCTGATAATTGCCGAGTATCTCCAACTAAAATTAATCGCGCTTGCTCAAGAGTAGCCCGTTGTAGAAGTGCTTGGGCATTCTTAGCACTAAGTAGCCCAGCCTCATCCACAATCCAAATTTGATTTGGTTCAATTTCTGGTGGCGATTCCGAAACCAACAACCTAGCGACAGTTTCGGATTGAACCCCTAACTCTTCACTTAAAACCTTAGCTGCGGCGGAACTGGGGGCGAAGCCTTTGATTGTGTATTCAGAATTGGCAGCGATCGCTTTTAGTTCCTTGAGGGCGAAAGTCTTACCAGCACCAGCTACTCCCTGCCATGCAATAAACTGGTCTTGGGTCAAGGTAGCTAATTCTACCGCTTTGCGTTGCCCTTGGTTCAGTAACGTATTCTGTAACAGGCTTTCAACCACTTCCGGGTGCGAAATTGCGTTGACTTTACCTTGTCCCTGCTGCATTAAGTCAATAGTTGCCAACTCCCGCCGTACTGCTGTCATCGTCGTAAATTGATGAGTCAAACCCGGCAAGCCGATTAACTCGTGGTGGGATTTTACCAGTGGCTCAATTGCTGCTACATCAGTGGCTAAACGTTCTTCTAGGATGAATTTTTCTAAGTCTTCTAGTTTGAAAGCGACATTCCTCTCATTGCAATGAGCGATCGCCAAATCTAAAACCCCAGTTAAAATCTTGTCGTTGTCTGGTACATTCTCCTGTGGTTCCCCAGGCTTGACAAAGGTAATCCCTAACGCCTGTGCTTCTTTTTCCCAGTATGCTTTTAACTCTGATTCTGGTAACTTTTCTTTGCGTTGTCTGGTTTGATCCCAGATTTTCTCCCTTTCTGCCCAGGTGGAATTAGCCCCAGAAGCAGCAAGTATTTGTTGTCGTCGTTTGGAAAATGCGATCTTATCTTCTTCTTTAAAGCCTTTTATATCAAATTGCCCGTGTAAGCGATGTTCTATCTCATACCCTAGCTTCTGCACTTCACGCGCCAGATAGCTTTGGTATGCCATGCCCAAGAATTTCTTATTGGCGAATATTTCATTATTGCCTAGACTCAACCACTTGCCATCTGGTGTTTGCGTCATATTCATCAGCAAACAATGGGTGTGCAGATGTGGGTCTAAGTCCCGACTTTCGATGTGGTCAAACTGGGCTACCACCAAGTTGCCAGTCTTAACTCTATGTCTGCCATTATCACCGGTTACTCTGGTGTAGGCGTAACGCTGCTCTATTAGTTCTAGGGTTTGTTTCAATGCTTGATGGTGAGCGTCGATTAAACGAGTATCCCCTCCCACCAATGCCATCAAGCTCACACTTTTGGGCGCAGAAAATGTACAGTCTAGGGCGGCTCTGCGTTCTTTTTCTTGTCCCTTCTTGACTACTCTGGCATTTAACTGTTCCTTACCATCAGGCGTACGCCCCTCAATCACATTTTTAAAAGCATCTTCATCGTCAACCGCCCCAGATAATCCTAACTTGGAAGCACCTTTCCCACTCCAAAGGGACTTTCCTTGGTGATAGTAATTCTTGATGAAGTAGTTTACTGCCATCTCGGATGACACGTTAGCAGCTGTCAGCATCGCTCACCTCTCGAAGAAGTTTTACATAACTTTACTTAAGCGATTACTGTTCACCTTTGAAGTCACAGTTCACTCTCGACATCAAACCAAAATAAATTTGATGCCGAGTTGAAAATTTTCGGTGAGACTTCAACTTCAAAAAATATTTTTCTCAAAAATTCCGACTTAATCTAATATAACAAAATACTCAAAAAACTTTCCGCCAAATATGGCGTACTGTGCGTCAGAAAAACTCCAATTACAGTGTCTTAAAGCTTTAAAAATTAATGAAAAATACTGGGAATATTTGGGAGACTTCTGAGAAGTTCAGGGAAATATTGGGAATTGTTGGAAAATATTAAGTTGATGATAATATTTAGAGTTAATGATGTTAAATATATAAAAAAGGTAGGGAATAAAAAGTAATTTTTGGGACGAAGTGGGGAAAATCAGGCAGATATGTTAAATGTTGGGATTTTTGTTTAAAACATAAAATAGTAAAATAAATAAGAAAATGTGACAATTTTTAATAAATTCTAGAACCCTTGTAGAGTGGCTGCTTTGTCGAGCGTTGAGTGAGCGTTTAGTTATTGATAGTAGTTATCAATAAATAGGAAAAACGAAAAAGGAGAAAAAGTTGTGGACTTGTTGTTAAGTCTTGACCCTGGAACATCAATGACAAAAATGGTTTATCGGATTTTGTCGGAGACGACACGAAAGCCAGAAATGTTTTGTATGGAGCCTGAGTTGATGAAGACTTCGAGAGATTCGCTCAAAGGGTATGAATCGAGACAAATCAGTAGGCCGAATCCAGAGAATGAGGCATGGGTGGAGTACAACGATGAACAATGTTATGCAGTGGGGTTTTTAGCTCAAAAATATTTCGAGGCTAGTGTGAATTTTTTGGAACTCAAGTATGAGAATGCAATTCCGAAAACATTAGCAGCAGTTGGATCAATAGCGATGAAAGAAGGGCTAGGAACGAAGTTTAATTTGTCATTAGGGCTGCTGTTACCTTATGGGGAGTGGGAAGACAGAGAAAGATTAGAAGGGGGTTTGACGAAGGCTTTGTTTAATTTCTGCTTCCGAGGTCAACAATTTTGTGTAAAACTGATGAGTTTTCAGTGCCTCCCAGAAGGTGGGGGATTGGTATTAACCAAAAGTAAAAAGCTCGGTCAAGACTTCAATAGAGTGAACATGGCTGTAGTAATGATGGGGTTTAGGGATATATCATCTGTGATTTTTGAGCGTGGGATATCAAGAGGAAAGACGGAAGGGTTAGGATTAGCCTGGATGTTGGACAGAATCAAAAGCCGAACGTCAGGACAGAAATTACATGATTTGTTAAAAGCTGTTCATTTATCAGGTTCAACAATTAAACCAAAGCACTTTAAAAACTTGGCTCGGAGCAAAAATGCGGAATTCAAGGCTGAGGAGATAACGCAAATTACGGAAGCTGTGAGTTTATCGCGGAAAGAATACTGGAACAAGGTATCTATTTGGCTCAGTATTAATATTCCTGTAGATGTGCAACAAGTGATTATTGGTGGAGGAACATCGGAATACTTAGCGACAGAGTTAACAAACTTATTTAGCCATACGGATATTTCCTGGGCAGCAGAATTAGAAGAGGATGTGCGTTTAGCTTTTAACTTGCCACCGAAAAAAGATGCGTTATGCCTACGGTTCACAGATGTATATGGATTGTTCCGTTATCAAAATAATTTTACATCTGCTCCATCAATTCAGGTGTCGTAGTAATTTGTGAGAGGAATGTAGAATGCTTCAAGATGTTGAATTTCGTTTGAGAGCTAGAGTCGATACGAGTAGTTATGAGGCGATGTTAATCAAGTATTTAAACTCAAAAAATACTCTTTATCCAGCTAAAGATATGGTAATGATTGCGATTACTAGTTATTGGCTACCTTTGGCCTATCAAACAATGCAGCAAAAATCACCGGACTTAGAACAGCAGATTCGCGCTTGCATTTATCGTCTTCAACTTCACCAGGAATACTTATTGGGTTTGCTAGGAGAGACTTTATCTCAGGGCGTAGGGACGATTGACACTAAAAGAAGCCCAAAAGAAGTATCACTAGTATCCAATGCTGTACCAGAACAGACGCAACAAGATACTAACTGGCTAAATCCTTTTGGAACATTTTCTAAATAAGGAGTTTCTTATGTACCAACCACATGAACTTTTTAATAATCTCTCTCCAGAAGAAATCAATCGGACTTTGCATTTGAGTGAAATAGGCGAAAAAGAATCGTATACAGAGGACGATGCCGACCGTTTTCGGGAATGTCGTTCTTTAATGGAGCAAGGTAAAACTGATGAGGAGATTAAAAATTTATTACCATCGATAGTTGTTTTAGAAACAGTTCAGAATAATTCTGTTTTTGAAAACAATAATGGAAAAAAAGGGCAGAAAAAACCAACTAAATCATTGGACATAACTGGATTACTAAACTTCGCTCGAAAACAGGGCTTTAAACTCAAGTTGAGTGAAGCATTAAAAATCCTTGAATTCTGTGAACTAGAAGAACAAGATGAATATACTCCTCAAGAAGTTGAGCGATTCATTGACGCTTGTCAGTCCATTGGAGAACAAACATCAATATCTAATGTTTTAGTAGACATTGAAGATATCACTACAGAAACTGAATCAGATTTAACAGGCATGGTCGATAAAGTTACAGATAAATTTGTTGAAAAAATTCCTCGTGGACTTGTGCGGCAAGTTTACACTAAAAAAGCTATAGCTAGATTAGCCGAACAACCAGAAGAGAGCGAAGATTTCTTAAAGCAAATGGAAAAACAGATTTTAGCAAGAATTGAGGGAAAGCCATCTCCGATGCAACAATTGTGGGAGAAACATCAGATCAAATTCTTGCCCCCTACTCGAATGAACTCAATGCAATTGCCGAGCGCATCAGACAACGATACGACTACCAGCTAAAACAAGAAATTGAGCAGCGAGAACGCACGATTGATATTCAGGTAGATAAGACATCTAATACCAAGGCTTTGAAATTAGCTTCGGAAAAGTTAAAAAATCTACAAGCCTGGAACCAAGCGCAAGAGAAAAAACAAAAACTCCGTCAACAAAGCTTTGAACAGTTTAAGTCAAACCTATTTTATTTTGGTCGGTGGGTTGGTTCTGGTCGTTCTGGAACTGCGATGTTTTTTACTTTTGCTGCTTCAACTCTGTTCGGAGGATTAATGTGGGGGTTTAATGAACCATCTGCCATCTCCTGTCCGTCAGAAAAAAGCCTGTGCTATCAACTGCGTTTGGATAAAAAATCTGTGATTCTCCCAGCGCAGAAGAAGCAGATATTAGAAGACTATCAACGCTCTCTAAAACAACCGCGTCGTCGTCAAAAATAAATGGAACTACAAAAGATTGAACTTAGTGAAGATTGGTCTGATGTTTATTGGTCTGATGTTTATTTGCATACTCCAGAAGAACGAATTAATCGTTTAGAGATTTTGTTATGCCAGAAGGTTCAAAGAGGTGAAGATATTTCTAACTGTCTAGTAGCTTTGAACTTTCTGAAGAATCGAATAAGTGAACAGAAGCTAGAAGCAATTTTTCTCAAACGAATTCAGTTTAAACTAGCTTTTAATTCTTGGTATAGAGTTAGTCAAACTGCTTTGGCTTTCTTGCTTGTGATTGCTTGCTTTGGTAGCTTGGTTAAGTTGCTCACCGCACCATCCTGTTCTTTACCTCAGATTACTCAGCAACATTTACCCCAACAGATTCCCAAAAAGGAACTGAGGTAAAACATTGTAGGGACAGTGATATCATTCATTGTCCCTACAATCACACAAACTTCAAAGTTAGCCCGGACTGATTTTTAGAAGTAGGGGGTGTCTTTGTCGAAAGGGAGGGAACTGGGTTCTTCGCAGTTCCGCAAGTCTACCTGCATTTGTTCGAGGCGTTGTTTATAGGTTCGGTTTGAGGCACGTAACCTATTCATTTCTTGCTGCCCAAAATTTATGCCTAATGCTGCTTCTCTTTGAGACACCCGATTATAGTTATCAACATCAATCTTCTTGCGCCTTTCCATTTCTTCTAACCACTCTGGACTAGTCCCTTTTCTCAGTTCAGATTCTACATATTTGGATCTAAGAGAACCATCTGGGTTGAACTGTTGTTTCTCGGTGGGCGTAAAGAAGTCGTAGGCTGTGTACTCTATCCATTCTTCTGGTTCGGTTTCGTCCAGGCGTTTCCATTCATCGTATTCTGCCTTACATCTGCGAGCATAACTATCAATTGCTGCATTATTCATACCTTTAGATAACATCTGTTCTCTGGCTTCAGGCTTTAACGTTCCATCTGGATTAAACTCTTTACGATTTATGTTAATCCATCGTTTAATTCTTGACATACTAAACTCCTAAAAACAATGTTTAAATAAAATCATGTCGCTAGAATTCAAGCATTTTGATACTAGGTTAAACCAGTGGATTCATACCGATGAACGTATTAAGAATTCTGAGTCAATTTTAACTGAAAAGTTGAATAATACTCTACTTGAGTTTTACTTTTCTGGTAAAGAATTTTCTTTTGGACATTTAGATGAATATAGTACTCCAGAAGATTTAAAAAATCATCCAAATGGACAGACTCTTTTATTATCTTCTAAAACCAGATTACTGTATGGTTCTCCAGAATGCTTAGAAATAATCGATAAATTATGCCCTGATAGAAAAGATAGAGGGGCTTACGGCTCAATATTTTTGGGGGCTTGCAAAAATGCAATCAATGAAGAATTAAATATTCTAGTTGTGGATGATGCTAATGGAGAAAACGGAGAAGTTATTGACAAAGAAGACGCTTATAAACTAGTAGGAGATTGTTATGGGCAGATATCAACACAACTTTATGATAAATTAACTAATAGAGTTGAACAGCAAGATAAAAGTTATCGTGTCATTCAGCACCGTTTTGGTTGGACAGAGAATGATGGGCAAGATACTAAATATCGCTTCGGTAAAGGGACACTAAGACCTTGCAACTTAGAAAAAATAAGATACGCTGACACTAATAATGAACAAAAAATCGACCTAATTCTCCCCCTCTCTAGCTTCAAAGGTACAGATAAGGATCGTCCAGGTGGAGCCATTAAACCCCAAATTCAACCAGGACTCTACAGACAAAAAATCTGGCTAGGCGAAAAGTCACAATCAGAACGCGGTAAAACAGCAATATCTCAGCTATTAGCATCATTTCCTCAAGGTATCAAAGACTTTGCTGAGGAACTGGAGGCACAAGCCCAAAAACTAGCTGAATCCCAAAGTGACCCCAGAAAAGTGGCTCAACTTTTCTGTGAGAAATACGAAAAACGTAAGGCTTTCACAGAAGAAAAAAAAGCCTCATTGGAACAGAAAATTACATCTGAAGTTGCTGATGGTTCACTTGTTAAACAATTAGAACTTCTTACATGGAATGAAGCTGAAGAACAATTTGAACCAAGTGATGACTTGGAGGAAGAGTCAGAGAAAGATGATTTATTAATGTACAAGCTCATCAAAGCTGATTTGGTGAGTGGACATAACCAAATTTTAGAAACAGAGAAAGTCAGAAAAGAACTTACCAAATTCGTCCAAGGAGAGTGGAGAGATATCGCGCTGGGGGGGATACTGACCTTTGATAGAGCTATGATTATACCATCCAAGGAATTGAAGAACGGAGAAATCTGTGTGCCTTGGTTGGATAAAGGTGAAAAAGTTCTCAACTTCCGTTCACCATTCCTAAATTCTAACGGTTTATGTGTTTCGACAAATAAAATTGTTGATGACTGTTTAGCTCCAGACGGTACACGTCTAGAAGGTATTATTATCGTCAACGATGAAGATTTAAAACGCATCAAAGCGAGGCTTCAGACCGACGAAATAGTGCCATTAGAAACCGAATCAGAACGCCAGGGACGAGATTTTGACGGCGACTGCATTGGTGTGGCACTTGCTAGGAAATACCCCAATCTTACAGCAGAAGCGGAGTACAGAAATCAGCTTGAAAATGCTTATGCTCCTACTGTTAAAGAGAAAAAGCAATCATTTTATATTAACTCAGAGCAACCACCATTTGAGCAAATAGCCATACACATGAGCGATGGCATCAGTGTGGGCATTATTAATAATCAAGTGACCTCACTTTTATCTTTAGAGTCTGAAATCGAAATCCTTAAAACTTATGGAACTTCTGAACAAAAATCCTATTATTTAGACAGAGTAATAGAGCATTATGAGAAATTACTAGAAGAAGAAAATTATCAAAACAATCCGAAACCAATTAGGGAAGAATATAAACCGAATATACAAGAATTTGTAGCACTCGCTCAAAACCCAGATAGGACTCCAGAAATCATTGAACAAGCGATGAATACTAATCATAAATTGTATCGTAAAATGATTGAGGAGGCGTGTTATCACAACCAAATTGCGGTGGATTTATTCAAAAGCTCCAGAAAACCTGAAATGGGCTTGATTAAAGAAAATAATCGCTATTTATATCGCCAAATTGACTATATTAAAGACAAAAAATCACCAACAGCTTATTTAAATTATGGGATAAAAACAGAGGGTTACTCTCCAGTAGAATTATTAATTAATCAAACCAACAAATACTTCCAAGAATCAAAGTTAGAATCCCGCCCTATAGTCCAATTCAGTAACCTATTTCAAGGAGTAGAATTTACACCCCAGCAGAGATTTAGCGCGATCGCCGCCAAGTACGAATTTGACAAACTCTATAATGCCGCAGTAGCAATGGAGCGACGGCGCTCAACCGAGAAAGGGCCGTCAACCATCATTGAAACCCAGCAGGGGACGAAACTGGAGATTACAAACCTCCTGCGCTACAAACATCCGGGCATTTGGAAGGCAGAATCTATTAATCTGAAGCTGGAGACAGACAAACGCAGTAACAGATTATTAGCGATCGCACAAATTGACAACGAGCTTGACGATAACGGCCAGCCCAAATTCCGTAGATTCGGCACAGTTAGCCCCCAATCCATTGAAGAACATGGACTCAAGCCAGGGATGTCAGCTAGTAATGCCAAGCTAGTTGAATTCAAGCCAGAACTGACCAAAGGGCAAACTAGACTGCTATTTTCGCAGGCGTACAAATTTGCTGAAGCATACCGTGAGAGCATACCAGAGTCGGAGCGATTGTCGGCGGCGGCGGCGGCTTGGAATGTGGGGGCGGCACGACAGGATGAACTTGAATCAATTCAAAATGACGCTCGCGGACTCGCTAACGCTGCGCTAACAAAATTCAAAATTCAACATAAAAGTCAAATCCAGAAAAAGACTCCCAACTTTGTGTTCGCGGCGTTCCCAGATGAAATTGTCTCCCGGTTAGAGCATCTGCAATTTACTGATTTACGAGTAGGGACGCTGAGTAATGAGGCTAACAACTTCAAGGGTAAAGAATGGAACCCCGACGAAAAGTACAATGTAGAAATCCGAGCTAGTGACCACCCACCGGAACACGAGCGCCATGCTTCGAGATTAGTGTTCGTTGCTGATGGTGATGGCGAATATAGGGAATTCGCTGCATTGGAGCCGAGAACAGCACATTTACCAATTGGGACAAAAGCTCTAGCTAAAATTCTACCTGGGGAAACATCGACTGCTAATGCCACTGTTGTTGTGCCAGGAAAAGAAGCAGTAGAGTTTACCATCAGAGAAATCAAAAAGTTTTCTTACGCTGACAAGACATGGAATGGTGAATCCGTAACATTGGAAATTGGTAAAGTACCAGTTCCCACAAGAGTAGTAAAAATCAAATTAGATGGTAAAACTCTTGGAGAGTTGGATGCCGACTCTATCAAACAACTTCAGGCAGTAAACTATCTTGCTGACGGGAAATCTCTTAATCTCAAGCTTACGACCATATCCGAAAAACACAATGCTTTTGTGATAGCTGAGTCACCAAATGGGAATTTTATAAAGATTGATAAAACTAATTCTTATGATTATCAAAGTCAGAAATTTAATGACACTGAATACAGAAGATTTACCCTAGAAGTACCGCAGTCTCAAATCAGAGATGCCGTATTTTTGAATGGGGAACCGTTGGGAGTACTATTTTTCAATAAAGATAAAGAAGCAATCAAAAACTTGGGGGCGCTAAAATTTGGTCAATTAACACCAGTTAATGTGACGCTCCAGAGCAATTTCACCACAACAATGGTCGTGAAAGTTGACCCCGCAACAGTTCAATATCCTGAAACTTGGGTGAAACAAAACCAAGTGTTTGGTCAACAGACAGTCAATGAAGAACAACACAGAGAGATCGCAAAAACTGCACCGATGCTCTACAAAATAAAAGAGCGTCCCACCATGTTGTTTGCCACACCAGAAGATAAAATGTTGGGATTGACTCAACTGGTGGTTGATAACCATAAGCTTAAAGCAGTAACAAAATGGCTGGCTGACAAGAATGTTGCGATTGCCCAAGTGCCACCAGAGGAAGTCCCATTGGAAACGAAAAAGGGACTAGAGGTTTTTACCTTGGCTAACTCGTCCATCCCTGAACCAGTTTTTGAGGCGATGGCCAAGAAATTTGGGAGTGTGATTGAGTCCCAAACTGAATACGAGAAGAAAGTGCGATCGCTACCTGACCGTCCAAAGCATTTGAAACCGCCACAACCACTACAGATAGTAACGTTATCCCAAACTTCACAGTTACAGCAGCCGTCGCAAACCAGTCTAACTGAACCGAAAACACCTCCCAGCCAAGAATCTCAGTCCGTAACCATTGACCACCTGCGCTCATGGTACACCACTGCAAACAACCTGGGAAAATCAGAAGATTACAAACAACGCATTGTCCAAATTGCCAATGAGTTTAAAGTTACGGGGCAGCTATCGCCCAAAGCCCTGGCGGTAATGGAACAAGATACGCTCACTCGAATCTCCCAGGTTTCCCAGAAGTTGGCATCAAATATAGGTCAGCTTGGAAATGATGGTACTGTCCGTGTTACTGGTAAAACGTATGATTTAGCATTAAATTCTGAACGCAAAGATTTGGCGATCGC
>NZ_JACJSE010000056.1 GCF_014698045.1 Aulosira sp. FACHB-615 | reverse complement strand
GTAATTTTAATCTATACTGTGTCTGCTGGTTAGAGAATTACATATCAAGAAGTATCAAAAAATATAAGTATTTTAGCGATCGCTCTTCTCTTAAAAACTTTTTGGTTTACTGAGCAAAGGTTGTCGGAACTTGAAGCCAGCCATAACCCATTCGCTACAGTAGTAATGGCTCACTTGGCGGCGGTACAGACCCGTAGTAATAGATTGCAAAGAAAACAATCAAAACTGGCTTTAGTACGTCGGTTGTACGAGCAGGGGTTTGAACGCGAGGCTGTTGTTAACCTGTTGGCTTTTATTGATTGGATGTTGACATTACCATTAGAGTTAGAACAGGAATTCATTAGAGAAGTTGAACAATTGGAGGCGCAACAGCGTATGCAGTACGTTACTAGTTTTGAAAGAATTGCCCGAATAGAATCTTTGTTAAAAGGCATAGCTTTAGGATTGAAACTTAAATTTGGAACACCTGGACAAGATTTATTACCTGAAATTGAGCAAATTGAAGATTTTAGGTTGCTCGAATCAATCTTGGCAGCAATTGAAACAGCGAATACTGTTGACGAATTGCGTTCTATTTATCAGCCCGCAGATGACACTCCGCCACAAAATTAGCATTGGAAAATTTGATATTTGATTTTCTAGGTTCAGTTAACTCCGTTAACGGTTCAGATGTCAGGAATCGCAGGTAATGTTTGATTTAACACCTTGGAAACATACTCGGTTTTACCAAGAAATTGTCCAAGAAACAAAGTTGCAAATAATACCTCGATTCTTAAAGGTAGGATTGAGTGTAGAGCAAATAGCTGACGTACTAAAGTTGGACATAGAGACGGTACAACAAGCTATCACCGCCGAAAATAGGACAGAATCTTAGTTGGGGTTTAAGCACTGGCCGAAATAGTCTCATCCAAAGAATCAAACTTATCCGCCTGATCTCCCCAACAATCCCAACCGTCTCTAGAAGAACGTGCGAACATCTCCAGCTTGGTCAGTGAAGGACACAACTTCTCTACAAGTTCAAAAAACTGTTCGGGTTTCCTGGAATGCTCACGGCGTGGTGCGTGTATGATGGTGGACTGGTTTGTGAGTGTTCGTCCAGAGAAAGCTTTGACATTGCCACGAACAGCCAACGCACAATGTTCAGTGCAGTTTCTCAGCCAGTGGCCAGTCCCAAGATGTGTTTTAGTGCCATCTTTGGTAACTTTTTCCCAAGTCAGAATAGTTTTGAGGTCGAAACCCCACGTTTGTAAACATTGGGAAGCCTCAATCATGTGATTATTGGTGAACCACAAAAATAAAACGCAGCCAGAGCGGTCGCATAATTCCCCAATAGGTAATGCCAGAATTTCTTCAATTCGCATTGGTTGGTAGGAAATACGGTTGCGATGGGTCTTATCTTGATTGCGGAGTCTATAGAACCAAGGAGGATCTATCACAATGCACTGGTATTGACCTTGTAGATTTGAAAGTCTCATGCTACCTCCTGTGGTTGTTGGACAATCGTTGCGCTAATTGATTCAAAATCAACTTGAAAAATATTTAAATCTGGTGTTATTTCGCCACTGTTATATAGACCAACAATATGCTGTCTGATTGCATCTTCTGTAAGTCCATCTGGTAGATAAATGTGCGCTTCACTAACGACCTTTTCAACTATTTGAACTACGACTTTCATAAAGTCTCCTAAAACTTATTTAATTTCCGCTTTAAGCAATAGACCTTTAGGAGATAACACCCAATACGTATAATCTCCGTCATTAACTTCTTGCACAAATTCCCAAGCTTGAAGTTCTTTGAGAGCGTCTAAAAGAAATTCATCAACACCATCACCAGAAAAACTCCCACCCTCGGCAATCATGTCTATAGTTCCTTGCATTTCGGGGTCTGTGAGTGCTTCTTCTGGTGAAGTCAAAATTTCAATAATATCGACATAAACCGTACTGAAGATACACTTTCTACCATCACTGGCTATAGCTTGGGTTTGTAAATCAAAGGGGATGATCATAAAATCTCCGGTGTTGAGTGTTAACTGTTGACAAATAACCAATGACTGTTGACTAATGACCGATGACCATTAACCGATGACCATTAAGCCGTAACCACAGCTTTCTTAGAGAATGCCCCCGCTTGCTTAAGTGCCACTGCCGGATTCGGGTGTGCGAAAAACTCCTCGATTGCTTTGGTTAACCCCGCAACCACCGCAGGGTCATGACAGGCGTAAACGTAAACTGGTTGTTGAGTGCCATTAACCAAACGATCCTCTTGGCGATCGCCCAACTGTGGGTAAAATGTCCTCACCCATGTACCCAAATGTCCCCGATAATGTGAACCACTGATCGGGACTTTTTTACCAAGTTCACTTTCTGCAAAATTCACAACCCCAAGCCATCGTTCATCTGAAGGAGCCAACATCTTCCGGTTGTGTTCAGCTAAAAGATTCCCAGCATAGTCCTTTACCTGTTGCTCCATATAAGGGTTAAGTCTGCCACCAGTCAACTCGGCTAAAGTTTTCATTGCTTCGACAAGAGTGTGCAATCGCTGTTCAACTGGAGGAAGTGTTGGTGTGGGTGGTTGTTGGGGTTGAGTGGTGGGTTTTATCCAACCCATAATGTCTTGCATCCAGGCGCGAACACCGATACTTTCAAATGCTTCACAGGCGAGTCTTGCTTGTTGGCTGCATCTTTTCCCAGCCTCAAAACCGTAATAGTGAAGTATTGCGGCAACAGCTACATCAGGGATACCAGACTGTGACCATCCTAAAATGTCAGCACACTCAAACCGTTTACGGACAAGCTTTTCAACTAATTTAGAGTGAGAAATGTCAGCAGCAGTTTTCAAGCTTCTCAAGAGTCCAGCGTCGTTGATATCAGCTAATCTGGCTGTTGCCCGAATACTGGCTTTACCCTGGCCATTAGCATCAACAGTGATTTCTTGTTTTATCTGGTCAATAATTTGAGCGATTTCGATTTGTGACATAATCGTTGCTCCCTGTTAAAAAATACTTACATACAAACTCGAATTAAATCTGTTTCGCCCACCAACGGAAAACGCACAGGTGCAGCCAGTGGTCGAACCAAAGCTGGGGACATAAGCTCGACAACGTAAAACCAAGCGTTATTCACCAAAACAATCCCCAGAATCAAACGTTGCTTTGTGGCGTGGCTATCGAAGCGAAGCATGACGCGCTCTCCCAACACGAATGCAGGTTTTCTCAAATATGTGGACTGTAACTGTCCAGTACCGATAATCTCGTGTTTGGTGAAATATGTGATGGAGCGTTCGCAGTTGACCGCATAAACCCATCCTGTGTCCTGCCACAACACCCCGCAGCAGTAGCCGAATGTTCCAGAATCGGTGAGATAGACTTTCTCGGACAAGTTCACTTCCAGCGATGGCATTTGTTGACTCCAAGGTGGCGACAAATACCAGCATTTTTCCAGGGTGATGATTGCACAGGACATAATGTTTACCCAACCAAAGTTTTAATTGCGAGTTGATCTAATGAGGCAATCAGATTTTTGATTCTGCGGGGGGGATTTTTGAGAAATCGTTTCAAATCCTGACTTTTAACTTGAAAATGCGTTGCAGAGCGTTGTTTTCCCACAAACCAGCCACGTTTTACCCATCCCGCCACAGTCGAGGAATCCACACAAAGAGTTTTGGCGATTTGGTTGCAGCTATAGTTGTCTAGAGTTGTACGGGTGGAGTAGCCCAAGCGATTCAGTTTTTTATTAATCCCCTCGGTTGTACGTTGATAACCGTGTCTTTTGAGCCGACGCGCAATTTGTCTAAGGGTGTAAGCTTCTGACATTTCTTCGAGGACTTCTATTTCCTCTGGTTCCCATTTGCGCCATGTTCTGTTCATGGTTAAAGCTTTGTTGGTAAATGAAGTTGATTAATGAGAGATTGGGACAAAATTACTGAGGTTGATGCGCGTGCTGATAGCTACATTTAAAACTGGTACGTCACATAAATTAGTGGGCATCCAAGCCCACTTTCTCCCTACACAGCCAGTAACGCCCTCGCCTCAAACAACCCCTGCAATTCCCTTGACGACAACTGCTCAAGCGGATGATATTGCAGATATTCGTTAGCCGTTGGTAATTCATCCGGGATTTGCAATAACCAAACAGCATCTTTAACAGAGTCACAAAAGACTTTCTCTGGTTTGACTTGGGATGCGCTTGTGAACCACCAGTTGCCATTGGTGCAGCCTGCTTGTCCGAGTTTTACGTCTTGTTTGTAAATGCCGTCTTCGAGCAGTTCTAATCCGTGCTGTTCACAGGCATCGAAAATCTGCGCCATGATTTCATTGCCAGTTGTGCAGGTTTCTTCTGGTTCTGATTGTTCTGGTTGTGTTGCTTGGCTTGGTGGTGCTAGGAATTCTTCGTTGAGCGTTCCATTTTTGTGATGCCATTGGATGTAGCGTTGGCATCGCGCCCAGGTGTTGGCACGGAATTTCTCTACTCCAGCCACCGTGACTATCCAAGGTTGCGTTACAAAGTCAGCGCAGTCGTAGGTGATGCTGGCAATCAGTTGTGTGCCGCAGTAAATCTCGTGTTCGTAAAAAGAAATTTCTCTTACTGTTAATTCTTCCGGTGCAACCGCCTGAGCTTGGTCTGCGATGTACCCGTTGAACTCGCCTTGCGCTATGTCCTGCTCGTCAACCTTCTGGAGTTTGCTTTCTTGGTAAGAGGCGATGGCACTTCTCCACGAATCCTTGCATCGTCTATCGTTTACTGTGGTTGTGCAGCCGATTTCGCTGTAGGTTTGCTTTAGCTGGGGTAGGGATTTGCAGCGTAGCTGTTGTTGGGTGTAAATGTTATGAGTCATAATTATATTTCCTGTTAAAGGATCAAAAGACGAGCGCACAAGTTTCCAAGGCGAGGGCGGTCGTCTTTTGCTTTTTGATACTTTTATGATATACACACATACACACATCGTCAAGTATGTATATAATCAAATCTGGTTGAATATATGTGTAGGTATTGATATGGTTAAAACGCTAGTGCCAAAAGATTATCGAGTTAAGCCAGGAAAATGGGGTGAAAGCAAGCAAAGGGTTCAAATCATGTTGACCCCAACAGCGATTGAGCTTGTTGATGCTATAGCTGAACAGATGGAATTAACTAGAGCAGAAGTAATTGAGAGGTTAATTCGTTCCAAATGTCTCAACCTTGAAACCTTAAAAGAGATTGCTGGGGATGATGATTAAAGAGCTTGCCAATCTTTGCTTTTGGTCTGTTTGATTACAACTGATTCATGAACAACCCAGCCCGTAAGCGCAAGAAAGCCACCATCTCCGCATCACCCAATCCAGAATCGACCAACTCAGATATCTCCCTTCAAGAAAACCCAGCTTCAGCAATTATTGACGTTTCTGCCGTTGAAGTTCCTGAATTAACTGAGCAAGAGCAGAGCGATCGCCTGCACCTTGAGCGAAAAGTGGAGAGGGCGTTTTTTGAGGCAGGTAAGGCTTTGGCAGAATTACGCGATCGCAAACTCTATCGTTCCACTCACCGCACATTTGAGGAGTATTGCCGTGATAGATTTGGGCATAGTCGGCAACAGTCAAATTATCTGATTGCCGCAGCTGGTGTTTACGAAAATCTGACAACCAATGGTTGTCAAAATGTGACGGATGAAAATTTGACAACCATTGGTTGTCAAATTCTGCCAACAAGTGAACGACAAGTTAGACCCTTGGTTCCTTTGACAGTAGAGGAACAACTTACTTGTTGGCAGTCCGCAGTCAAAGAAGCTGGTGGTAAAGTGCCAACTGGCCGCATTGTTAAAGATGTCGTGCAAAGGATAATAGAGAGTACCAAAATACCCAACAGTTACCAAATCGGTGAAGTCTGCCAAATCCTTGCAAAAGATAATCCAGAACTCAGGGGTAAAGCGGGTTGTTGGGCGATTGTCGCTCAATTGAATGACTTTAGTTGTACTGTAAAAACTTGGAATGGTGAAGTGACGCTTGGGGTGCAGCATTTAAGGTCTTTTGAGTATCTGCCTGCCGAATGCCAGCAGATGCAGGAGATGTGCGATCGCATCAGTAGAATATATTGTGATTCACTGGAGGAGACAGTCAAAAATCTGTTGCAGTCGTTGGGGAAGCTGAACCGTCCTTATCTTACGGCGGTGGAAGAGAAGCTGTTGAGTGTGGTTGAGCGAGAATACGGCATCATAGATGAAATACCGCGCAATTCTCAATAAACCCAGAACCAGGAGAAAACAGTAATGCAAAGTATAAAGTTATGTTCTCATGTTGGGGCTGACGGCATTTTGCACCTTGAGATTCCCGTTGGCATCACAGACAAAGAAATGGAAGTCGTAGTGATTTATCAACAGATAGAACCATCCGCCACCCCAAAAACACCTGAAGAACTGGGGTGGCCACCAGGATTTTTTGAGCGAACAGCAGGGTCATTAGCAGATGACCCAATCCAAAGATATCCCCAAGGTGAATATGACACTAGGGAGTCCTTAGAGTGAGATATTTGTTAGATACTAATGCTTGCATTGTTTATCTGAACCGTCCGATGTCTGGCGTGAGGCAAAGGTTAGAATCGCTATCACCAGCAGATATCGCTGTTTGTTCAGTAGTAAAAGCTGAACTATTTTATGGGGCAATGCGAAGTAATAATCCTACAAGAAATTTAGCATTACAAGAAGGATTTCTAAACAATTTTGTATCTTTACCCTTTGACGACAGGGCAGCACGAATTTTTGGTACTATCCGAGCAGAATTGATGAATTTTGGCACACCAATAGGGCCTTATGATTTGCAGATTGCCGCGATCGCAATAGTCAATAACTTAACACTAGTCACACATAATACTAGAGAATTTCAACGCATTCATAACTTGTTGATTGAGGATTGGGAGATATAGCAATCGCCAAAATAACAAATGCGATCGCATTCTATTTTTACCTGAAACTAGTAGTGGGCAATCGAAAAATCAGTAATTGTCTGTTCACAAGTAAAAAACACTCATCAAGAGGTTATTTGTCAAAAACGTATCATCTGTGAAGGAATTCTCCGCTTTTCTGGAATTTAGAGTATTGTTATTGAATCATTGTCTTGATTATGTTGCGTCTCATGCCCTTACCCATGAATGAACAGCGTCAGCAAGCCTATTTCAACCTGATTCAATGCCTGTTGAATTGCCATAGTCACGATGAAATTCGAGAGATTTTGGCACAAAACCAACCATTAGTGGATGTTGGCTTCTTGCAGACGGTAGAAGCAGTAGCACAGATGTTTTCACAGCAAGGGGATGAGAATGCAGCGAATTGGTTGCAAAATTTGGCAATGCAACTAGGGGAAGTGTTGAATCTAGATACTCAAGTAGATTTGCAATCTCTGAGTGAAGAGGAGATACAAGCATATTTCCAATTCTTGATGCAGGTACTACAAGCAACCGCAGATAGTGAAGGTGATACCCAGGTAGTTTACCCCTTGATGGCACAGAATACAGACAAACTCGACGGAGTGTTAGCAGAAATACTACGTCATTGGGGGACAAATACACTGCGGGAATTGGAAGCAGATGAGGCGGAATATTTAGCAGCAGTTATTGTTGAATTTAGCAATTTATTAGCGCAATTCTCCTTGGGTAGCAAAGCCAACAAGATGGAAATTGCTATTATTGGCTATGAAGTGGCTTTAAGTGTCAGAACCAAGGAAGCTTTGCCTGTTGATTGGGCAGCAACGCAAAATAATCTCGCTAATGCCTACAGGGAGAGAATCAAAGGAGACAAAGCAGAGAATATCGAAAAGGCGATCGCTGCATATACTGCGGCTTTAAGTGTCAGAACCAGAGAAGCTTTGCCTGTTGATTGGGCAATGACGCAAAATAATCTGGGACTTGCCTACATTGACAGAATTCGAGGAAACAAAGCAGAAAATATTGAACGAGCAATCCAAGCCTGCACATATGCTTTGGAAGTTAGAACTCGTCAGACTTTCCCTCAACAATGGGCTGAAACGCGAAATAATTTGGCTAATGCTTACTCCAACAGAATAATAGGAGACAAAGCAGAGAATCTCGAACAAGCAATCAATGCCTACACAAATGCCTTGGAATTTTTTAACCGTGAGGATTTGCCTCAACAATGGGCAATAACGCAAAATAATTTGGGCAATGCTTACTCTAACAGAATACTAAGAGACAAAGCAGAGAATCTCGAACAAGCAATCAATCACTACACAGATGCTTTGAAAGTTTTAACCCGCGAAGTTTCACCCCAAAATTGGGCAATGATACAAAATCATCTGGGAATTGCTTATCATTACAGAATTAAGGGAGACCCTACAGAAAATCTTGAACAAGCAATCAATGCCTACACAAATGCTTTGGAAGTGAGAACCCGCGAGGTTGCACCCCAACAATGGGCAGCAACACAAGACCATTTAGGTACTGCTTACTATAAAAAAATACTGATAAATTCGGCAGAAAATACTGAACTTGCTATTAAGGCTATTAAGGCTTATGAATATGCTTTGGAAGTGAGAACCCGCGAGGTTGCACCCCAAGATTGGGCAATAACGCAAAATAATTTGGGGAATGTTTACTCTGTCAAAATTACAGAAGAACCAGCCGAGAATTTTGAAAAAGCGATCGCTGCATATACTGCGGCTTTAACTGTCAGAACTAGGGAAGCTTTACCTCAAGACCATGCAGAAACATTGTTCTCACTGGGAAAAACTTACCAAGATGTAAACCAGTTTGATTTAGCATACAATACTTTTGAGTTTGCAATCGTTACTATAGAATCTTTACGAGAAGAAATAGTATCTGGTGAAGAAAGCAAACGCAAACAAGCGGAGAATTTTAACAAAGTTTATAGCTGCATCGTAGAAGTTTGCTTGCAATTAAATAACATTACCGAAGCAATTGAATATGCTGAACGGAGTAAAACTCGTAATTTAGTTGAACAAATCCTCGAACGCGACGCTAAAACCATCTTCCCTCCAGATGTTGTGACTCAACTAGAAATATACAGAGATGAAATAGCCGTAGGACAATATCAAATCCAAAATGGTAAAGCAGAAAATCCCCAAGACTTAGCAAAACGTCTCCAAGAATTGCGACAGCAACGTAACGAATTGCAAAACCGCTATTTACCTGTTGGTTATGGTTTCGATTTTCATTCATTTCAAGCTAGTTTGAATGAGAATACAGTCATCATTGAGTGGTATATTCTGGCTGAAAAAATCCTGGCGTTTATTATCACCAAAACAGGAGAAATAAAAATTTGGCAATCCTCACCAGAAGACAGAGAAGCTTTAGTAAATTGGGGAAAGCAATATTTACGGAATTACTATAATCAAAAAGACCAATGGAGGAATAGCTTAGAATTAGAACTGAAGCACTTAGCTGAAATCCTGTACATTGATGAAATAATTGCAATCATAAATCAGTTATCAAAACACTGCCATCAACTCATTTTAATTCCCCATCAATTCCTGCATTTATTACCCCTTCATGCTCTACCAGTAAATCAAAATGCTGAAAATTCGTGCTGTCTTCTAGATTTATTTCCTTATGGTGTGAGCTATGCACCCAGTTGTCAATTACTGCAACAGGTACAACAACGCAAACGTCATGATTTCCAATCTTTATTTGCGATTCAAAACCCCACAGAAGACTTATATTTTACTGACTTGGAAGTAGAAACCATATTATCGTACTTCCCCTCCCATCAAGTATTAATCAAAAAACAAGCTACAAAAGCTGCCTTATCCCAAACAGCAACACAATTAAAACAAGCGAATTATCTCCACTTTTCTTGTCACGGTTCTTTCAACTTTAATTCTCCTCAAAATTCTTTCTTACTACTAGCCGATGCTTATGTTTCGCCTATTCCTGCTGATGCTAACCCCGAAAGATTTCTCAAAATATCTAATACCGAAGCCGTAGACTTAAGTAAATGTTTAACATTGGGTAATTTATTTGAGCGCACCTTCGATTTTCGTCAAACTCGTCTTGTGGTTCTCTCCGCTTGCGAAACTGGTTTAATTGATTTCCAGAATACCAGCGATGAATATATCGGCTTACCCAGTGGCTTTATCTATGCAGGTAGCGCCAGCGTGGTAAGTAGTTTGTGGACAGTAAATGATTTCTCCACTGCATTTTTGATGATTAAATTCTTGCAAAATCTCAAAGCTGCTATGGCTGATAATGAAAATTTTTCAGTAGGAGTCGAACTCCAAAAAGCACAGATTTGGCTACGAGATGCGACTACATCTGAATTACAGGCATGGGTAAGTAAACTAAAATTAACACCAGAGCAAGCTGAAAATATAGAGTCAAGCCTAGACTGGTTTGATTCTGATGAGCAACCATTTGAAAATCCCTATTGGTGGGCAGCCTTTTGTGCTATTGGTAAGTAAATTTGTGTCACTCAATCCTACTAAAACAGGGATATCACCAGTAAATTATTAACCCAAAATTTTAAATCGAAAATCCTATGACCTCAGATCCCCTACTCCAAGCACTTCCCGTTCTTCTTGAAACTAAACCCGAACTATTTTCTCCTAATGACCTTCAAGATTTGCTGCAAACTCTAGCACCTTTGGAGAATAACCCCCCAGAAAACGCTGATGAAATTCTTAGAGAATGGTGTAAAGCACGACGACCTATCCGCGATGCACTGAGGAACTTAGCAAGAGATCGCGCAGAAGTAAAAAAGGTCAAACCTTCCGAACCCAATGATGCAAAGCGTATTACTAACTTCTTCCAAGAATTAAGCCAACAGGTAAAAGATAAACTCGAACAACAAAACCAGAGTCAAAATAAACAATAACTATCAAACCCGGCTAACAAAAATGTCTGCCAAAATCTATGCTCCCAATGTCCATTTGTTTGCCTTTCATTTAAAAGACAGCAATCAGCCTAACTTACTCTGGGATAAATGCAATCATATTCTCTCTCAAAAATTTGGTGTCACCAAGCTACTGGAAATAGAAGAACATGATGGATATCGAGTTGACCTACTGAAAGATAAAACTGACGATGATGTATCTCTCCAATTTGAGAGTACAGTTTACCAAAATGGTACACCATTGCCCATTGCTGGATTTGTCACTTCTCTCCGCATTCATGATACCTATGTCCTGAATTTAAACTTGCGTCGTCCCGAATTTGATGAAAACGATAAAAAGACAAACCCTGTAGACTTAAGCTTTTTAGAGCTTCTCAACCCATCTGGGTGTTTAATGCCCAACCAAATGGATGTTTCCCTCGGTCAAACTATACTATTGACTGTTTGGTACACACCCGAAAAACAATGGTTGCCTTGGAAATTACCGCAAAATCGTCAACAATTAAGGGAGTTAGCAGATAATTGTTTAAGAGAATTTATCCCCAATAATTACCCTTGCCCAGACTTTAACCAAGAAGGTCAACTATTTGGCAGTCCCATATTTGAATATGGTCTTCCTACCCAAGAAAAAGATTACTGCCATGTACTTGTTTGGGTATATTGCGAATCAGAAACAAGTGAAATATTTGTCAATCACTATAATAAGTTTGTCAATTTATTTTGTTATTTCAACAAAACAGTTGCCGCCTATCATCGCAGCCGGAAAGTTTATCAGGTGATTCGGCAAGATTATCAAAGTAATCAAGCATATATTGAAAAAATATTCAGAGAAATACCTGTTGATAAAACTCTTAAGGAAGCAGAATTAAAGCAATTCAAGCAATACCTGAAAGATATACCTCAAAAATATTTATCATTCTCGGAATTAATTAATGAACTAGATAACTATCATTTAACAATTGAAATTAATGCCCAAAACTATAGGCGAGAAATTGGGGATATTCAAAGCCGACTTCCAGGAGAAAATCTTAGCTTCCTAACCCGCTTTATCGATGAAGATTGTCGTCTTTTCATCGAACAAATTCAATTTGACTTAGCATACTCCCAAAAGGGAGCCGCTTTACTCGAAAAAGCAATGACAGCCATTCAGGGACGGGTGGAAATTGAACAAGCAGAGAGCGATCACACTACCCAAGAAATTCTTCGCCAAAAAGAAGAAAGCGATCAAGTGCGAGATCGCAATTTACAAACCACTATCGCTATACTGGGTGTTGGCTTAAGTGCTGCGGGAATTGGTTCTAGCACCGCAGCCTACATAATTCCTCAACAACAGCCACCAATACCAATACATCTGCCTTTTACAACCTCTCAACCGCATCCATTTGCCCTATCGGTAATGTTAAGTCTGGTTTTTGGGATTATAGGTGCATTTGCTGGTTGGGGTTGTAGTGATGTGTTCCAAGCGATTGCTACACGTAGATTCAAGTCCCTTCAAGCTAGTCGCAACCAGTCAACAGTATTAATGGAATCAAAGCCCACTACAAAGGGAAAAGCAAAATAAATCAAGCAAATATTAGCATCCCAATTTACTGTCCAATGGCACAAAAGGCTGCCCAGTATACAGGATTTTGGAATGGTTTTTCATTGCTATCAAACCAATTCAGCGTATCATAACTTTTTTGGGCTTGCTCTGATGATGATTTTAAATTATTGATCCATACCTTTAATTCTTTTGTAGTCGCATTTCTCAGCCAAAGTTGTGCTTTTTGAAGTTCGACTGCTACAGAAAAATCTTCATTATCAACCATAGTAGCTTTTAAATTTTGAATAAATTTAATCATCAAAAACGCTGTAGATAAATCCTCTACTTTCCATAAACTGCTAACTACAGCTTTACTTCCTGCTAACAAAAAACCACTAGGCAAACCAATATATTCATCACTAGTATTTTCAAAATCAATCAATCCAGTTTCGCAAGCGGAAAGAGTAACGAGGCGACAATTTTCCAATTTGAGGCTGAAGATTTTATCTAGGGTAAGGCATTTTTCTAAATCGTGAGTTTCCCCTGCTCTTACATTCATATAATGTTCGGAATCCTGTTTCGTTGGTGCGGCTGTGACGGGTACATTTGCTAAAATTAAGGCTGATTTACTTGCATTTGTTAAGTTAAAATACCCGTGACAGCTAAAGTGAGCGCAATGGTAAGTATTTAAGCTAGAGTTATTAATTGCCGTGAGAGTCGCTGCTGTTTTTCTCAGGACAGTGGAAGTATTAAAGTAGCTTTGAATAACTTGTACTTCTAAATCAGTATAATTTAGGTCTTCTGTGGGGTTTTGAATTGCAAATAGAGATTGAAAATCATGACGTTGGCGTTGTTGCACTTGTTGTAAAATTTGACAACTAGGTGCATAGCTTACGCCTTTGGGAAATAAGTCAATTAAGTATGATGATTTGACTGGTAAAGCATGGAGAGGGAATAGGTGTAAGTAGCGATGAGGAATGAGGATTAATCTTGGGCATTGTTCGGGGATGTGGGCTAATATTTCTTCAATGTGCAGAATTTCTGCTAACTTGTTCAGGCGTGTTTCTAGTTGATTCTGCCATTTGTCATTGATTTTTTGCCTATATTCATCGTAGTCGGCTAGATATTCATTTATCCAATTGATTAAAGCATCTAAATCTTCTGATTGTGATTGCCAAACTGTCAAGTGTTGTCCGTGAGGTTTGATGATAAAAGCGAGGATTCTATCTGTGGCAATGTACCATTCTATAATTGTAATGTTTTCATCTAAAGTTTCTGGAAATTTATCAAACTTGAAACTAGAACCAATAGGTAAATATTTATCTTGTAATTCATTACGCTGCTTTCGCTTTTGTTGGAGATGTTTTGCTAAGTCTTGAGGATTTTCCGCTTTACCATTTTGGATTTGATATTGTCCTACTGCTATTTCATCCCTGTATGTTTCTAGTTGAGTGACAATATCTGAAGGGAAGATGGTTTTAGCGTCACGTTCGAGGATTTGTTCAACTAAATTGCGGGTTTTACTGCGTTCAACATATTCAATTGCTTCGGTAATGTTACTTAATTCTAAGCAAACTTCGACCATGCAGCTATAAACTTTATTAAACTTCTCTGCTTGTTTTTGTTTGCTTTCTTCACCAGATATTATTTCTTCTCGTAAAAATTCTACTGTATCAATGGCAGACTTAAAAGTACTGTATGCTAAGTCAAACTGGTTTGCGTCTTGGTAAGTAATTCCCAGTGCGAACAAAGTTTCTGCATGGTTTTGAGGCAAAGCTTCCCTAGTTCTAACATTTAAAACCGCAGTATAAGCAGCGATCGCTATTTCAATATTCTCAGCTCTGTCTCCTTTGATTCTATCGCTGTAGGCAATGGCGAGATTATTTTGCGTCATTGCCCATTCAAAAGGCAAAGCTTCTCTGGTGTGGACAGTTAAAGCCGCAGTATAAGCAGCAATGGCATTCTCGATGTTCTCAGCCCTGTCTCCTTTGATTCTCTTGCTGTAGGCAATGGCGAGATTATTTTGCGTCATTGCCCATTCAAAAGGCAAAGCTTCTCTGGTGTAGACAGTTAAAGCAGTAATACAAGCAGCGATGGCATTTTCGATGTTCTCAGCCCTGTCTCCTTTGATTCTCTTGCTGTAGGCAATGGCGAGATTATTTTGCGTCATTGCCCATTCAAAAGGCAAAGTTTCCCTGGTGTAGACAGTTGAAGTCACAGTAAAAGCAGTGATGGCATTTTCGATGTTCCCAGCCCTGTCTCCTTTAATTCTATCGCTGTAGGCAGCAGCGAGATTATTTTGCGTCACTGCCCACTCCACAGGCAAAGTTTCTCTGGTATAGACAGTCAAAGCAGCAGTACAAGCAGTGATGGCATTTTCGATGTTCTCAGCCCTGTCTCCTTTGATTCTCTCCCTGTAGGCAATGGCGAGATTACTTTGCGTCACTGCCCACTCCACAGGCAAAGCTTCCCTGGTGTAGACAGTTAAAGCGGCATTGTAAGCAGTGATCGCAATTTCGATGTTTTCTGCCCTGTCTTCACGAATTCTAGAACAGTAGACAGTTGCAAGATTATATTGCGTTGTTGCCCAGTCAACAGGCAAAGATTCTTTAGTTCTGACAGTTAAAGCAGCATTACAAGCCGCAATGGCAATTTCGATGCTCTCTGCCTTGTCTCCTTTGATTCTCTCCCTGTATGCAAGTGCGAGACTATTTTGCGTCATTGCCCATTCAAAAGGCAAAGATTCCTTAGTTCTGACAGTTAAAGCAGCATTACAAGCCGCGATGGCAATTTCGATGTTCTCTGCTCTGTCTCCTTTGATTCTCTCCCTGTAGGCGTTTGCAAAATTATGTTGCGTTCTTGCCCAATCTTGAGGCAAAGCTTCTCTAGTGTAGACAGTTAAAGCAGCATTACAAGCCGCGATGGCAATTTCGATGTTTTCAGCCCTGTCTCCTTTGATTCTCTCCTTGTAGGCATTGGCGAGATTATTTTGCGTTCTTGCCCAATCTTGAGGCAAAGCTTCTCTGGTGTAGACAGTTAAAGCAGCATTATAAGCAGCAATGGCATTTTCGATATTCTCAGCCTTGTCTGCGTTGATTCTCTCCTTGTAGGCATTGGCGAGATTATTTTGCGTTCTTGCCCAGTCAACAGGCAAAACTTCCTTAGTTCTGACAGTTAACGCGACTTCATAGCCAGTAATAGCAATTTCTATATTACTGGCTTTGCTACCCAAGAGGAATTGCGCTATTAAATTGCTAAAGCTAACAATAACTGCTGCTAAAAATTCTGCTTCATCTGTTTTTGCTTCCCCCAGTGTATGTGTTCCCCAGCGATGTAGTATTTCTGCAAACACTCCATCGAGCTTGTCTGTATTCTTTGCCAGCAATGGGTAAACTACCTGGGGATTACCTTCGCTGTCTGCGGTTGCTTGTAGTATCTCTGTCAAAAATTCAGCATAAGCTTGTCTCTGCTCTTCACTCAGAGATTGCAAATCTACTTTAGTATCTAGATTTAATATTTCCCTTAATTGCGTTGCCATTAATTTCTTCATCAGTATTGCTGCTATTTGTGGTTTGGTTAAGTACTTATCTTCTGGCTTTAATCTTTCATGAGGCTTATATACTTCAAACAGCAATGGAAACGTCATTCCACAGAATACGCCATACGCTGTAACTACTACAATTCCATTTTCAACTTTTCCTAAATTTCCTATATACTGCCTCTTCACATAATCTGTTGATGTTCCCTTTTTTTTATCTCCTGTTTCATCGATAATTAAAATAATTGGTCTACCTTTTAAAACTTTAAGAATTAGCTCTAACCTTAAATTTCTTAACTTCTCTATATCCCAAGGTGATGTAGTTAGAAAATGATGTAAACCCTGCTGATTATCTAATCCAACAATTTTGGCTATTTCTGGTAATGTTTTTCGCTTTAGTTCGGAGATACATCCTATATGTAAGTATTTAAATGCCTCAAAGCTTCTAACATCTGAAAACAGACTTTTATACCATTGGCAATATTCGTCCACGAATTTGATTGTTTTTATGGGCGGACGAGGCTCTACCATTCTCTGTGCTTACGTTCTAGGTTTTTTACGCTCTTATACTACCGCGAAAGTGACAAATCAGGGATAATCCGATTGACTTGTGCAATGATACTGATACCGTTTTGAAAGACTACCTGAGCATTAGAATTCGTTAGAACTGGTTGTTGAGCAAGTTCCCACTCAATAGGGACGATGCCACTATATTTCAGAAAATCTGGAGTTAAGATTGTCGGGTTGTACTGTTTCGTTGCGATCACAATGGCAATTTCTTGAATACTTAGACTTTGGCTCATTCGCTTTTTTATCTGGGTAAATTTAATCTTGAATCGGGAGAGAGCTAATTAAAAAATTAACCCAGTCTACCTTACGCCAAAAGCTGCCTCCAATCAAAAGCCGCATTTTTCGCAGCTTTGCGCGACTTCAATACTTAGTGAAGCCCTCTATTTGTTAATAATTAATCATCAAAGAATAATCCCAATTTTTACTGAGATTATTCTTTGTGATATTCATCTACTTATATAACATGAGTATTTAATTAATTTATGCGTAATTACTATATTAAGTAATGTTTTTTTCAATCAGGAGTATTTATGAAAATTATTCCTAGAAAGATAAACTTTTAGTAAAGTTCAACTTTCTGAATAATAATTCCTGACTTTTCATGAGATTTAGAAAGTTAGGACTAGATGAACAAGTTAAACAGGTGTAATGGGTTAAGCCAGTGCTGTTAACGAAAAAAGCCTTAAAAGCAACTAGTGGGTCATTTGGCACGTTTATATCCATAGAAAAAATTTATCGATTAATACTAGATGAAAGTCTGTTGCATTTTGAATAAAAGTATGTGTATTCAGCTAATTTCAAATCTTCCCGCAGTATGATCACTTAAAATGGTTTTTTGCTATTTCAAAATGGGATTATTCTCTAGTTAGTCGCCACTTGCAGCAGGTTGAGGAATTCTCTCACGCGATCGCGTTGGGATGATTTGAGCGATACTGATATTGATGCTGCTGATGGGATTGTTTCTATTGTGCGGTCTTTTAACGAAACTGTTGGGGTCGAGTGAGGGCTGCTTGTGGGTGGGTGATCACATTACACGGTTGCGGGAGAATGAGAAGCTGGAGGAAGCTGCCCGTGCTGTGTTGAGGTACTTGCTTGAGAGAGTCGAGGCGACCGTATTTGACTGCGTTTGAGGAAGAGCTTTTGAGTTTTTTGGAGGAAGAATCTTCATTACCGGGATGAGTAATGCTCACACAGGAGATACAATAAATAAGTTCTCCTTGATGCGTAAAAACTCCCCACCTTATACGTATAAGGATTTGAAGTATCTGGGCGCAAAATCATCATGTCCCTTCAGAAGAATCAAAAATCAGATTTGACTGCTTGTGTAATAAAATACCAATAATCTCTGCGTTTCTTTCAAACCCGTTAATTTCAACAAAGTCAAGCTGTTTGCATCGATCATGAAAAAGTTAGTGATCCTTCAATTTGATGGTGAGTTTTCTACAGGATATAAAGTAACGTTAGAAGTGGGCGAAGAGGGAAAACGTCCTAACTTGAGAATCAGGGGAGAACTACCATCTGCTCTTGATATTATTCAATGTTTTCAAAATTGGCGTGATGTTTACCGCAGTTTGGATGAACGAACTCGGATTAAAACACTTGGCGCTAAGAATGTCAATATTGATGATTTGAAACAAAAATGCGATGAGCGATCGCAAAATTTACTTAATTCTTTTAATTCATGGTTACAATCACAATCTTTTAACCCGATTATAAATTGCTTATCTCAACAAGATTGGGATAGGGGAGATGAAATCAGAGTAATTCTTAGTACAGATTGTCAAGAAATACGTAAACTACCTTGGCATTTGTGGAACGGATTTGATGCTATACCTTATTTCCGAATTACACCTTTTGAAGTTGCTTTAAGTGCGCCGGATGCTGAACGCAGAGAACGACCATTTAGAGAAAAGATTAGGATTTTAATTATTCTGGGTGATAGTACAGGAATAAATGTTAAAGCAGATGAACAACTACTACAAAAATATTGTGGTGATGCAGAAATAGTTACCCTTGTAAAACCATTGCGGCAGGAACTAAATAATTATTTACAAGATGAAATAGGTTGGGATATGTTGTTTTTCTCTGGGCATTCTCAAACTCAGGGGACACAGGGGCGCATATTTCTCAATCATGATGATAGTTTAACAATGGCAGAATTGAGAGATACTTTGCTGCCAGCGATCGCCAAAAGATTGCAATTAGCAATTTTTAATTCTTGTGATGGTTTGGGAATCGCAAGAGAGTTAGAAAGTTTGCAGATTCCCCAAGTAATTGTCATGCGCGAACCTGTTCCCGATAAAGTTGCACAAGAGTTTTTAAAGCATTTTTTAAAATCATTTACAGGCGGCAGTTCCTTGTGTAATTCTGTGGGATATGCAAGACAACAATTACAGAGGCTTGAGTCACAATTTCCCTGTGCCAGTTGGTTACCTGTAATTGTCCAAAATCAGTTAGAAGTGCCGCCAACATGGCAAAGTTTGGGTATTACTCGCAGTCCATATCGGGGTTTGATGGCGTTTCGGGAAGAAGATGCGGAAAATTTTTTTGGACGAGAAGCGTTTGTTGAGCAATTGGTAATTGATGTTAACCGTAAACCTTTGGTTGCAGTAATTGGTGCTTCTGGTAGTGGGAAATCTTCGGTGGTGTTTGCTGGGTTAATTCCCCAACTGCGGCAGTATAATATCCTAGAAGATAATGGTGGTTCGGACTGCGATCGCTCTATGGGCAGATCCTTCCAGGAGCATCGCCAATGGCAAATTATTTCTTTTCGTCCGGGTAAGAACCCTTTTGAGTCTTTGGCTATAGCCTTGGAAGAATTCAGGGGAATAGCGGCGGAATTGCTCACTTCGCCAGATGCTCAAATTTCACGACGTAGACAGGAATTAGAGCTAGAAATTGACTTAAAACGCGATATCTCTAGTCTACAAAAAATTATTGCAGATATTCTTCACACCCTATCCCCTACTCATCTTCTGCTAGTTATTGACCAATTTGAGGAAGTTTACACCCTTTGCCCAAATGCTCAAGAGCGTCAAATTTTTATTGATAGCTTGCTTAATGCTGTTAGTCATACCCCGATGTGTACTTTGCTGATTACCTTAAGGGCAGATTTTTTGGGTAAAGCCATGTCTTACCAACCTTTGGGTAAGGCTTTACAAGATTATCCCCCTTCCTTGCTTGTGCCGATGAGCCGTAAGGAATTAGAAAGAGCAATTATTCAACCTGCGGCAAGGTTTTCTGTGGAGTTGGAGGAGGGTTTGGTTAATAAGTTGATTGATGATGTGGGTTCGGGGGAAGGTAGCTTACCGTTACAGCAGTTTGCTTTGACGCAACTGTGGGGAAAACAACGTCCGGGATTGTTGACGCATCAAGCTTATACAGAAATTGGTGGGGTGACGCAGGCTTTAGCAAATCATGCGGAGGCTGTTTATGCTGGGTTGAGTGAGACGCAACAAAAAAGAGCGCAACGGCTGTTTATTCAGTTGGTGCAACCGGGGGAAGGTACGGAAGATACCCGGAGGTTGGCGACTCGTGATGAGGTGGGGGATTATTGGGATTTGGTGACGTTGTTGGCTAATGAGCGTTTGTTGGTGACGAACCGGAATCAGTTGGTTGAGGATACGGTGGAGGTTGTGCATGAGGCTTTGATTCGGAATTGGGGACGGTTGCGGGGGTGGATGGATGATAATCGGGAGTTTCGTGTTTGGCAAGAACGGTTGAAGGTGGCTTTGCAGCAATGGGTGGAGAGTGGTAAGGATGAGGGGGTTTTGTTGCGGAGTGCGACTTTGGCTGTGGCTGAGGATTGGTTGCAGAAGCGGGGGGAGGAAGTTAGTAAACCGCAGCGATGGTTTATTGAGAAGAGTGTGGAGTTGCAGGAGCGGGAGAGGAAGCAGAAACAGAGGTTGCGGAGGAGTGTGATTACTGGGTTGGTTTGTGGTTTGGTTGTGATTTCTGGATTTGCTGCGGTGAGTGAAATTCGTAGGACTGATGCAGAAATTGGTAGATTGAGTGTTACCGCAGAAAAATATTTTGCACAAAATGACCATGAAGCGGCGTTAACAGAAGTTATTAAAGCTGGAAAACTACTAAAAAATATTTGGAAACCTTGGATAACGTCAGAAAATCGAATGCTGGCTGTATCCACATTGCAGCAGGTGGTAGATGAGTTTCCAATTCAAACTCTTAAAGGTCACGCTTATACAGACTCAATTACTAGTGTCAGCTTTAGTCCTGACGGTAAAATCCTTGCTTCTGAATTAGATGGAGGTACGGTGATACTTTGGGATATTAACACAGGTAAAGAAATCAAAACCCTTCGAGAGCCAGGCGTTCGTAGCGTCAGCTTTAGCCCGGATGGCAGAACCCTTGCTTTCGCAGGAGATGGTATAACACTGTGGGATACTACAACTGGTAGGAAAATTAAAACTCTTATGGGTTATTCCATATTTAATGATGTCAAATTTAGTCCCAATGGTAAAACCTTTGCTTCTGCATCGCATTACCCAGTTGTGACAATTTGGGATACTACAACTGGTAGGAAAATTAGAGACCTTGTACATGGACACCGTGTTAACCAAGTCAGTTATAGTCCAGATGGTAAAATTCTTGCTTCCGCATCAGATGACCATAAGGTTACGCTTTGGGATACTTCCAATGGCAGAGAACTTAAGACCTTTGAAGAAACAGATCAGGTTGCGTATGTAAGCTTTAGTCCAGATGGCAAAATTGTTGCTTCTGCACCAGCATCTGGTTCTAATGTAACGATTAGGGACGTTTCCACGGGTAAAACAATCCTAACTTTCTTGAACCATTCAGATCACATTGCAGGCATCAGCTTTAGTCCCGATAGCAAAATCGTTGCTTCCGCATCGATTGACAATACAATACAACTTTGGGATGTCAATACTGGCAAGGTAGTTAGTACTGTGAGAGCCAACATAACTCCGTTGGTTCAAAGTATCAGCTTTAGTCCAGATGGCAGGACTGTTGCTTTCCCATCAGATAAAAATACTGTAAGACTTTGGAATATTACAAATACTACTAGAGCAAAAACAATGCTCCAGTGGGGAGAATATCACATTCTTACGAATACAAGAGGAACGAAAACGAAAATTTCTTCTATTAGAAGTTTCAGCTTTAGTCCAGATAACAAAATTGTTGCTGGAATTGTTGATGGAAACGCATATAGCTTTCAACCTGGGGGTAGAGTAAAACTTTGGAATACTTCTAATGGAAAAGAAATCAAAACCCTTCTTCTTGGAGATAAAACTGATATAAGCGCAATCAGCTTTAGTCTCGATGGCAAAACTATTGCTTTCGCATTGGATGATGGTACGATAACATTCTGGGATGTCAGCACTGGCGAAAAAATTAAAACCTTCAAAGATCATACAATCTCTGTTGATATTGAATTTAGTTCAGATGATAAAACCCTTGCTTCCGCATCGAGTAATGGTACAATAACACTGTGGGATGTCAATACTGGCATAAAAATTAAAAACTTTAGAGATCGTGCAGACTCAGTTGATGGTAATGGCTTTAATCCAGATGTTGACTTTAGTCCAGATGGTAAAATCCTTGCTTTCGCGTCACTTGCTGGTACAGGGGGAACGCATCTAAATATAGTACATAATTACTAAAGCAGAGATAAAGGCAGCGATCGCTGATGATATAGAGGTTGAGCAATGAGGGTTTGATGGTAAAGTCATTGTAAA
>NZ_JACJSE010000055.1 GCF_014698045.1 Aulosira sp. FACHB-615 | reverse complement strand
TTTTTTGAAGATGTGCTGCAACTATTTTTTCTCGAAGATCGACAGAGTATGACTTCATTTAGAGGTATTTATATTTTAATTTATTGTACCTCATAACAGACGCAAGTGCTGTAATCAATTCTTGAGGATTAATTTGAGTAGGTGGTGAAGTTAGTTTAATTGTGCGTGCTGGTAAAACAGAACTATTATCAGCACTTAATAAATCTACAGTAATTACTTTTAAATTACTTACTTTCTCGCTAGTCCGCAGCGTAATCGTGCGGGTAAGATTTTCTCCTCTGGTTGCGTTGATTGTAATAGATTTAGGATTAGTTACAACCTCTGCTTGAGCCAAATCTGGAGATTTCATCAGAACGACCAATGATAACAATAGAATTTTTAGAATATCAAAATGCCTAATTTTCATACCTGAAGATAGGTGCTAAATTATAGCCATACTACCTAATACCTACCCAAAAGTGAACGCACTCTTTAGCCAAGGTCATGCCTGTATTGTTGGGGTTGGTGGTGATTTACCCAACACCATAGATGATGCTGTCGGTCTTGCCAATATCCTCAAAGACGCGGAACGCTGCGCCTATCCACCTGAACAGGTGCATTTGTTGACTAAGGAACAGGCAAGCAGAGAGGGAATTATTACAGCTTTAGACAAATTAGCTCAATCAACTACACCTGATTCTACGGTAATTGTCTATTTTTCTGGGCATGGCTATCAAGTCAATAGTCCCATAGGTGAAGCGTATTACTTAATGCCTTTTGGTTATGACCAGACCAAATTACATAAAACTGCGATTAGTGGTACAGAATTTATCACCAAACTACAGGCGATTTCTGCCAAAAAGCTGTTAGTCTTACTGGATTGTTGCCATGCTGGTGGCTTAGGAGATACATCAAAACTCGGCTATGAAGCTGAAAAAGCACCCCTTCCGCCAGAGGCTCAAGCTTTATTTAATCAAGGGAAAGGACGAGTGGCGATCGCTTCCTCCCAAGCTGATGAAAAATCTTTCGCAGGTAAACCCTACAGTGCTTTTACACTGGCCTTAATTGAAGCCTTAGCAGGTAAAGGTGCTTCGCAAAAAGATGGTTATGTGCGGGTTGCAGATTTAGCGATGTATGCGCGTGAAGTAGTTCCGAGAAGAACACGCGATCGCCAGCATCCCATTACCAGTTATGGAAGCACTAGAGTTAGTCATATAATAATCCCTAAAATAATTGATAATAATTGTTCGCAAATGGTGCGTAAATTACTACATATTTTCTTCAAATCTTTATCTAATTTATAAAAACGAAGACTAATCCTTCTCCTGTAACTGCGAAAATTTTTCTTAATACTAACTTCATCTTCAGCTAATATCACGCTTTCTAATTTTTCAAAATCTTTCCTCAAATCAGTAACCCAGTCTTCTTCATAGCTAACGAATTGCAAATCCATTAAAGATTTTAAAGATACCCAAGCACTTTTAAATGTATAAAAATCGTTAATAATTATTTCGATTTGACGTAATCTCCAATCTATTGCTTGCCATTCATCGTGTTGTTTTACAACATAACATAGGCTAGGATATAACTTGCTAAGTTGGTCAATAAAATCTTGGCAATAAACAATTTTTTCTGAATTTATATTTTTGTTGGTTAGAGAGTTAAGTATAGATGTCGTTCTATCTATAAATGAAGATACTCGCAGCGAAAATGCTACTTGACTGATTTTTGTATTTACTAAATTAGGAATGTTGTTAATTGTTTGATTGATTATATAAATAGTAAAATTCAGTGAATTTATGTCTAATTCCTCAATAGCTTGTTGAAGTGATACTTTTGATTTTTCTAACTCTTTAATCCATATAAAATCACTGTTAGGTAAATTATGTTGAACACCAAGCACATTGGACTCTTCAATTATTTGCTCTAATGTTAGCAATGAGTCTTTGAGCATCTCTCTACCTGTTTCATCGTTTGGAAATTGCCTCACTTCTCTAACAATGCTGCTATAACATTGAAATTCTAATTTGTGTAGTAAATCGTGGAACTCCTTATAGCATTCTAAAAGTAGAATTTCCTCACAGGCTGCCTTAAAATCAGCATGAAAGTAAGTTATATCTGGACTCAAGTTGTCTTTTTTTTTGAATCGGAGTCGATTTTTGATGATTCTGAAAGGTAATAATCATCTCCAATCCTAAAATCGTTGGCTGAACCAGAGTTGATATTGTTGTTTCCATATTGCTGCACGTTTTGAATCATTTGGTTATCGCTTTTTACACCAAATTTTGGGATAGATTGGTCAAAGTTACTTTTACCTTGTCTCTCATTTTCTGGACTCTGACGCTTAAATAAATACCCATCCTGCACGCGCATAAATTTGATAAGTGTGGCAAAATCACGGTTTTGATATTTTGTATCCAGAGCAACAGTACGTCGAGCATTCTGTGCTGCAATATCTACGGGTGTATCCTTAGCTAACCTTTTGTAGAATTCGCAAGCAAATTGGCTAGCTCTAAGATTTGTTATTTCATACTGCATTGCTACAACAACTGGAATATTCTGCTGCACAATTTTAGAGGCAACACCAACAAAAGCCTCAGATTCAGAAAGCATTCCACCTTCACAGGCTTGTAGAAATACAATTCCTGGGCGGTGACGGTTAAAAAGCCCACCAAAAAAATTAGCATCTACCCAATCTGCTTTTTCTGTGTTAAAAACTTTTTTCACCAATGCAATTTCACCCACATCCTCACCATCTTCATTTTGCAAGCGTCCATGCCCGATAAAGTGAAAAATATGAGGTTGTTGTTCGAGTACAGTATCAATTTCGATAGAGGTAGCAGGATTGACAATAGGCAAAAATTCAATGTGTTCCGGTTGGTTATTTGCTAGTTCTTGCAATGCTGTTTGTACTGTCTGGTATTCAACTGTTCCCAAATCTTGAGGTGCTGCGATCGCCAAAGCAATTTTTAATTTTTCTCCTTGTTCTAGCTGAATTGGTGGGGCTGGATGCCATTGGGAGCGTCGGCGAGAAAAGACCAAGTTTGGATCAGTAGCTATCCAAAGTTCATTTGAGTGGGTACTTCCAGGTAAATACATAAATTCCCAAGGTAATGCAGCAATTTCAGGCATTCCTTGTTCATCAATGTCTAGTTCGACTCGTAACAGTTGCCTTTCTTGCTGTACAACCTGGAAATGAAAATTTACAAAGTCCTGACGCAGCGTATCGTCAAACAAAGTATTAAATAGCACTTCTCCAACCTGACGCGCTTGCTTGGAGTTTTTGATTTCGCCATTTCGTGCTGTATTAATCTGGGAGTGAATCTCCTCTAAGTTATTTCTGTAACGAAAAACGCCAGAAGGTTCTCCCAAAAGCTGATGTTGAGCGTCTTTCTTTTCTACCTGCACGCGCTCAAAATTAGCTATACGAATGCGGTAAGTATAATAACTTTTATCCATATCAAAACTAGCTTTTACCCTTGCCGTAGGCATACATTTTATTTATGTCAATTCAGCTTATTTCGGAAGTGTTAAAGTCCAGAATTCGGCATCACCACCACGGGCGAATTTGCTTGCTGCATCATCCCCTTGTCCTAACAATCTCTGAAAACGCTCCGACAAGACAGCAGCTACATCTTCTAAAGCAGAAGTTAACCAGTTCATCTTCGGTTCAGCCCATACCGTACCCCGCACAGTTATAGAATCAGTTCCCTTGGGTACTTTAAAGACAATTGCAAATTTTGCTGTCCCAATTCGTTGTAAATTATCATCATTAATCCGCCAGTAACACACTGAATTACCTTCACCGTTAGCGATAATTTCTGAGTAACCAAGTTGATAATTGTAAGCTGGAACAGCTAGAAACGCTTTGAAATTATCCTTAGTTGACACACTTGCTTTCAAATTATTAGGAATCGATGGTAAAAGTTGAGCCAACTGGGAGCTATCAATTCCTATACTCCATTCCAAATTACCACCCAGCCCCACATCCAGACCTACGCCAAAACTCATCACTGAACGCCATCTGTCAGAAGGGAATAGGCTTTGAATAATTGGTTCTTTGCTTCCTTTCGGCCCAAAGTCCAACTCACAGGTTAACCGCCAAAACTGAGCAACTCGCTCAGGACGTAAATCTACGGTAAGAGTCATGTAATAAAAGTCGAACTGGTCGCGCATCTGCTGCTTGTAAATGTCAATCAGTTCAGTACCGCTATTTATAAATGTATCTTCTGTGAGGCGAATTAACTTATCTTGAGGATTACCAAAGCTAACCTTTGTTTTAAACAGACTGTCAACCGCTTCCGCCCCAACACCTAATTTAGTACCACCAGCAAGGGTTCCCTCCCATTTTTGAACTTCTTGCAGCAAGTCAGATAATAAACCATCTGTCTGTTCTGGGTGTGGTGGGGTTGGCTCATCGTTCATCTGCGCTGTCTCCTTTGTCAGAACTATTTATTGAAGCAGAGTTAGAAAAAATTGGCAAACCCCGACTGTATGATGAATTAATTTAGGTAAATATACTACCGATTTATGGTTTTCCCATTGATTTTGTGCGCTTACTCCCAGGGGACAGCGATTAGTCTTAAATCATCTTAAGGAAAGCATAGATTAGCACGCGATATCGTGAGACTGATAGCATGGTATCTTGATGATCGCTAACATATGCACTGATAGCCGTAGCCCTACAAGTAATTGATGTCCCTCAATCAGAAATGGACGGTTTGTTGACACCATTACCAAATAAATTTGCCCAAATCATTGTATATGAGAAAGTTCCAGAGGGGCAGGTCACAGAAAGCCCATTCCTGATCACTTTTTTCAGGTATTAGAGAAGGCTTTAGAAATTACTGCATCTTGTAGTTGCGATACAAGCTGGTATGACTTCTAAAGAACTTATTCAAATTAATATAAGGATTTAGATGGGTTTATTTGCTCAAGATGATAATTTTTTTGAGCGACTAGGCTGTCAGTCTATAGAAAGAATTTAAGTATTTGGGTAGAAGGTAAGGGTAATCTAAGAGTAGAACGAAGACTATGCTATGCTCCTTTAGCTTGTGCTTAACTGTGTAGCTTGCTGTACTTGTTCAAGCGATAACTACAAAAGGAGTAGGAATTTGATATTGTCTGAGGAGCAGCCACAGTTATGAGGTTGAGCGAATGTCAATAGCTAAATTCAGTAAGTCACCACTGACAGAAGTTGTCTTGGGCGTTGAATTCAACGATCCAGGGTTCTCTTCTGTGCATTTCGGACTGTACTGGCAGAGTATTCAGGACAGATTTCCTTCTCCACCACTTGACAGACCGCCAATAGGAGACATTGAACTTCTTCCTATGATGCCCAAACTCCGTCGAGTTTGGTTTGAGTCACTTGACAGAAAACAACTCATACAGTTGCAGTCAAACCGATTTCATTACAACTGGCGTCGTCAAGGTGAAGCAGATGAATATCCTCATTTTAAGGAAATATATCCGAGATTTGAAAGTGAATGGCAGCACTTTCAAGAATGGTGGATCAAAACCGAAAACACTGTGTTGCAACCGATTCGTTATGAAATAACCTATCTTAATCAGATTGATCAAAGTTTCGGTTGGTATGACCCAAGAGATAACCATAAAATTTTTACCTTTATTGGTAAGGATTGGGAAGGTTATCTAGAAAAACCTATATTCTGTAACGCTAATTTTGAGTTTGATATCTCAGAACAAATTGGTATTCTAGCAGTTAAAATTAATCAAACAATTAGAGTTGATGATAATAATTATGTTATTCTTCTTGAGTTAACAACTCGCAGCATAGATACAAAATTGAATTTTGATGATTGGTTTAATTCGGCTCATGAATATACCGTTGATGCTTTTTTACACCTAATAACAGAAGAAGTAAAACAAAAGTGGGGCTTGAAATGGTTAGCGCAGTAAATAGAACAATATCTACATCTGATCATATGGGTGTATATCGGCTAAATACAGAAAATCAACAAACTAATACAACAAGCATAGATTCATATTACAAAGATCCTGACTTACTTATAAGATCATATTTTTTATCTACTCCTAATAAAAGAACCAAGTTAAGAAAGGCTGTTGTTAGAAGTTTTCCATCCTGGAGAGCAGTCTTAGAAGTTTTAAAATGGAGCATCAACGGGAAAGCCAGTGATGCCCATGATGGTGCTGTGGATTTATTGGCAGAGATTGATAATATTAATTTTCTTATAGATACTAGCAAGTATTTAGAAACTAGTAATGAATTATGGAGTAATACATCCAATGTTAATCAATTATTAAAACTTGATTCTTGCTGGGAAATCCTGATTAAAGCAATCGCTTGTGCCTATAAGATTCCTGCTGAAGCAAGATTTGAATTAACCCTCAAATTAAGTTTAATAAGAGCAATTAACACACGCAGAATTTTAAAATCAACTCTGATTGATGCGTTGTTGTTGCTTGCGGATGAAATAGATACTGAGCATATAAAAAATGCGATCGCACGCTTTGCATCTGGTTATGAAACTGACCAATACATCCGTAACTATGCTGAAGAAGCTATTCAAGAGCTTTCATAAACGGCCATTACTTGACTTATGCTGCCTACTCTATCAGAGTTTGGGATAGAACCCCCTGTTTATATTCGTAAAATAGATAGCCGTGCTAGTTGGCATCCACAAGAAGGAGATGCTAACTTAGCTGAACGTGCTAGATTAGCAGCAACAAAACTTTTTAAAGAACCAGACAATATATATAGTCTTTGGCTTGTTAACACAGAGCAAGAATTCTATAGTGTAGTTGCATCATTGAGTGCAAATAGAAGTCCTAAAAATCAAAATCTTGATTTTATTGCGATTAAAGAAACAGAATTAAGAGAAGTTGGTATAAATTTTCAACCAGTATCAGAAGGCGGTTGTTTGTATGTGCAATCGTTACATTTTAATGCACAAATTGATAAGGAGACAGCCGAAAAGCTTTGTTACAGTTTGATGAGCCAAGGTAGGGAAGCACAACGCTGTAAAAAAGTGCAAACGACTGAGATTCTTGAGCATCAACAAAAATTTGGATGTAGAGCAACTGACAGCCCAGCTACGTCATGTGAGTGTAATCAATGGACACTCACTGCTAATTTATCTCAAACTTGACTAGGTGCGATCGCCTACTCATTTTAACTAAAAGTAAGTAAATCTCACCTCTTATACCATTTCACTTTAAAAATGATACGGATATGCAAGTAGCGCCTCGACTTCGCTCGGCGACCAGAAGCAGAGTTGCAGAGGAAGCGATTTCTATCAGTAATTTCGTGAAATGGTATTAGAAGTATTTGTTAATCAAGTTGAATACACTCGTATTAACCATCCCAAACAAACTGTTTCCAGTTGACAGGGATTAAACCTTTCTTGACAAGGCTATTTTTCATACCATTATGCTGGCGGTCAAGGCGAAGCGCATGGCATACGGGGCAAAGAGTTCTCAGGTTGGACGCATGATTGCTCCCACCAGATGACAACGGTCGAATGTGGTCGATGTGAGCAGTATTTAGACTGACTTGTCTTTGACATAAACCATTTGCTTTTGGTGCTTTGGCATCTGGACTTTGACACAATCCTTCATCTCTGGTGTAGATACGCTGCCGAGTAGTTTTCCATTGGTAAACAGGCAGGTTTGGATGCTGGCGTTTTTGTTTGACTTTTGTGTAAAGTTCAAAAGACATGACTTGACCGAACTCGACTTAACACAACAGGACGTGACGAAACGGAAGGTGACGGGACTCGCCTTAACGAGACCTGACAAAACGAAACGGGTATTTAAAAAATGCTAAATTCTTTTAGCTCAAATCTTCCGTACCCAATGCTTTGTCTACCATCGCCAACACCTACGAGAGTTCCGGCATTGATAATTGCTGTCTCTAATGACTTTCGATCAACAACAACCGAATCCCAAAGAATGGTGAATGAACATTGCCATCCAGGTTTCACAGCCACACGATAGCGAATGTTTCTCGCTTTAGTGGATGGGTTACGTACACCAATCACTTCGACATAGCTATCGGGTAGTTTCTCACTTTTGACAGTTCCGGCTTCAATGACTTGAGGTGAATCAGGTAATTTAATTGGCCCGTTACTATTACAGATATAAATCTGGTCGTCCATGACTTGCAGGGTACTGGCAATGTCTGCAAGTAAGTTACCTTTACCCCGTTTCACAGTTTTACCGCCATACTTAATGCAGCCGAAAAAGTATGTTGGTAGCAAAAACAATTGGCGTTCTTCATCCATGAGAACAGTCTTTTTCCACTCATTAGGGCTATTACCTGCTACACCATCTTTTTCTTTAGCTTCTAATGGCAAAGCATCAACTCCAAAGTGGTGTAAGTAAGTGTTCTAGTTCCCTCAATTGAGACTTTCGCTTGCAGAATGTTGGCCATATTTTAGACATTGGGCGTAAATACAGCAGAAATTACAGGCGTATGTTTCAGCTTTGAAACCTCCTTTGTCTCAATGTTTTAGTTATTTGGGTTGATTGGCTAGTTGACTAAAATTACTCTTGAGTGGCGATCGCTCAACCTTAAGCAGGCTAAGTAATGCTGATCCACACTTGTAACATCGCCTTTTACTAGCGTTACCCCATATCGGCTAGATTTTTAATGCTGATGTTTGCGATCAGCGATCGCACCAATACAGTTTATTTGGATCATTTGGATCGCTAGACATTCCTACCGTTAATTTCAAGCAGTTAGGTCTCGCTGTTCTAATCCCACATTGAAAATCAGTGTAAAACTGACACCAGGAATGAGTCGGCGCAAAACTTGTAGATGAGCTTCGGCATCGCTGCGACGGCGAAAACGAGCGACAATCTGGTTCTGCATATTGGGTAAAAGCCTGACTATACACCAAGGATTGAGCTTTTCAAGATAAGTCATGAAATTCTCCTGGTAAAATCTGTAATTTCCAAGACAAAAGCCAGCCTACTGTGACACAGGCTGGCAAGAAATATCATTTTGATATTGCAATTAGATGCAATTTCTACTCACTTTCGTCTGGGAAACACAGGTTCTTCAAAAGTTCTTCGGGAATCTCCTCAAAGTGTTCCAGCAAAAAGTTCATCAGTGCAAGGTGGCGTAAATCGGCTGGCATGGGGCGGCGGTAGTTTTTACCTCTAGCAAACCAGCGTCGAACCGTAGACAGGGAGCGATCGCAAATCTGCGCCATTTCTTCGTAATTCACCTGCCACTTGGTATAAAACTGCTTGGGAGTCATGCCCAATTGACAATAAATGTACAGTTGCATCAAATCTTGCTCTCGCTGCTTGAGTGGATGAGGATTCATTAGTATGTATCCTCGCTGATGGGTTCTAAATCTTCTTCCCAAGCAATATCCGCAGATGTCCAAGCTGCACTCTTGCTCTCTTTGCTCAACCAAATTAGGTAGCACCAACTCCAGGCGCAACGATGAGAAGCAAAGCTATAAAATCGACCAATGACAATACCCCAGTCAGTATCGCTTTCATTACTAAGCCAACGCAAGCGATCGCCATACAAAAATCTGGGTGTGTTGGCGACATCAGGAAAGTTGGCGGGAAGCTCAACAGATGTGTCTGGGTATTTGAGGTTAAGCACACCTGGGACTATATCTTGGTGTTTGTGGCGGATGAGATGGAGATAAGCCGCAAGCAATTTACCATTGATGCTGTGAGTTAACGCAGAAATCAGAATTGCCGCTAGAGTTTCTATTTCTTGCGGCTGGAGTTGCATCCAGGTGCTATCAAAGTCTGCGTCAGAGTAGTTTTTGAGTTTGGCTAGTAATTCGGTGATGCCAAAATCATCGTCGGCTTGTTGATAAGCTCTGTGTTCATCTGTTTTATAGCGAACAGGGTTTAACATTGTATATGACTCCTGAATAGAGGGGCCAAAAGCCAGCTTGAGCCGTAGGAAAGTTCGAGGCTGGCTTTTGACTTATCAGTAATTATACATAAACTAGCTGTATTTTTATGTTAATTTATGCGTCTTAGTGTGTTTAATAGAAAAAGACACAAAATAGCTTATGATGGTGATATGGGAAAAGTAACTGTAACTATTTACATGGAAGAAGTAGACAAAGAAGCTCTGCAACAATTGGCGGATGCAGAGGAGCGTTCTTTGTCTCAAATGGCGGTGTTAATTTTGAAACGAGCGATTAGACAAGCTCAGAACGATGGGACGATTACACCGAAATAATTCTTAGTTGGTTGAAAAGGCGATCGCCTACACTCTACCATTGGCGATCGCTTCTCAGTTAGCAAAATACTATGGCATCGCCTACACTCTACCATTGGCGATCGCTTCTCAATTAGCAGGGTGCATTGGTGTAGCCCACCGACGGTATCGCATACTGCAAGTAATTGCATTTAATTGTGAAATTTTTATGTAGTAGCTGCCTAATTGCTGGTATTTTCTAGAGAATAGATAGCAAAAGCTCCGATTATTATTTATTTACCATAGAAAAAACACTTAGATTTTGCTTTAAGAAAATATATAAACTTTACGTAAAAATACTAAATTGAATTTACAAATAGTGATAGGATTTGCTGAAGTTGGTTTTAGCTGTCTTATAAGTACATTATGAACGAACATTGTCTTAACGTTCGTTATTTTCTGCGTCTGATTTTTTGTTGGATGTAGATATTGAGAGCAGCTAACTGTTTTGTTCCCTAAGTATTGATTAATCACTAATTTCAACCCAAAAAAAAGCGAGTTAATCTCTATGAAGTGAATAAATCTATATTATTGATTTTCAAAATTTGAGAATAAAAGCCTCGACTAATAAAGCTTTGAGTTAGGGATTGCGATCGCTCCAAAACATTTCAATCCCCAAAATTCTCATATCTTTAGTAGTCTAACCTCTCCAACGCTAATTTTTTAAATCTACCTGCCCGTGACCCTCATAAGTTACGGACAAAATTTTTCATGACTCTTTTAAAACTACTTTTATCCTAAAAAACATGAATAATACTTACATTCTTCCTAACAATCTAGTTGTAGAGTCTCCCTTAAGCATTGATACAAATATATTAAGTTCTCTAGAACAAGCTCTGATTCTGGTGCAAGAAAGATTACAGGCTTTTGCTAGTGAACCAGAATTTACTCAAAAAATTGCAGTAGCTTTTGGAGATACGGCAGATGCTGACTCTTTACAAACAGCGTGGTTAGCAGGAGATTTAAGTATTGTTCCCACGATAGCCATTCGTAATGCAGCAGATATCAATGGTGCGAATGGAGCTTATGGGGCATTTACTAATAAAATTTACTTGTCTTGGGAGTTTTTGCAGGCTAATCAGGCGAATCCAGAAAATTTAGTAGGGTTGTTGCTAGAAGAAATTGGGCATCGAGTTGATAGTATTTTGAATGAGAGCGATCGTGCTGGGGATGAGGGAGCGATTTTCTCGGCGTTGGTACTAGGGGAAAGTCTTTCTAGTGGGCAGTTGCAGTCTTTAAAAGCGGAAGATGATCATACTGTAATTACTCTGGATGGGCAGGTTGTTGAGATTGAAAAGCAAGATTTTATCGGCACGGCAGGTAATGACAATATTACTGGAACAGTCGGAGATGATTTTATTCAGGGTTTGGAAGGGAATGACAACCTGAATGGGTTAGCAGGAAATGACATCTTAGATGGTGGTGCGGGGACGAATACTCTAAATGGTGGTGATGGGGATGATGTCCTAATTAATAGTTTTGGTAGTGTCGATGGTGGAGTCGGTCGAGATGTATTAGTTTTGAACTATACAGGCTATTTTACAGGAGTTTACAACACTAATTTAAGCGATCGCTTCCGGCGTACAGGCGATAATGCCGACCTAATTTACTATGCAGGAATCGAAAACTTTAATATTACTGGGACAGTATATACAGATTATTTGAAAGGCACTGTTGGGGATACTATTGATGGTGCAGGTGGTAAAGATTATCTCTACCTGGATGTTTCTACTATCACCAGTGATGTTACCGTTGACCTGACTCAAACTACCAATCTATTTAATGTTGCTAATACTAGCGTCAAGAATTTCGAGAGTATCAGCACAATTACCACAGGTGCAGGGAACGATACAATTAAACTCGGTTTACTCCCTTCTACAGAAAGAGGAAGTGTAGATGGTAGGGCGGGCAATGATACGCTTATTCTTGATTTTACAGGCTATTTTACAGGAGTTTACAACACTAATTTAAGCGATCGCTTCCGGCGTACAGGTGATAATGCCGACCTAATTTACTATACAGGAATTGACAACTTTAATATTACTGGGACAGTATATACAGATTATTTGAAAGGCACTGTTGGGGATACTATTGATGGTGCAGGTGGTAAAGATTATCTCTACCTGGATGTTTCTACTATCACCAGTGATGTTACCGTTGACCTGACTCAAACTACCAATCTATTTAATGTTGCTAATACTAGCGTCAAGAATTTCGAGAGTATCGGCACAATTACCACAAGTGCAGGGAACGATACAATTAAACTCGGTTTACTCCCTTCTACAGAAAGAGGAAGTGTAGATGGCAGGGCAGGCAATGATACGCTTATCCTTGATTTTACAGGCTATTTTACAGGAGTTTACAACACTAATTTAAGCGATCGCTTCCGGCGTACAGGCGATAATGCCGACCTAATTTACTATACAGGAATTGACAACTTTAATATTACTGGGACAGTATATACAGATTATTTGAGAGGCATTGCAGGGGATACTCTTGATGGTGCAGGTGGGGTAGACTATTTAACCCTTGACTTTTCGACTCAAAGCAGTTCTGTCAACATTGATTTGACTCAAACAACCAATCAAGTTAACTTTGCCAACACCAGTGTCAAGAATTTTGAAGCCATTGAAGTAATTACCACAGGTAGTGGTGATGATCGTATCAAATTAGGATTGACAGCATCGACGGTAAGAGGAAGTGTAAATGGCAGGGCAGGCAATGATACGCTTATCCTTGATTTTACAGGCTATACCACAGGAGTTTACAACACTAATTTAAGTGATCGCTTCCGGCGTACAGGTGATAATGCCGACCTAATTTACTATACAGGAATTGACAACTTTAATATTACTGGGACAGTATATACAGATTATTTGAGAGGCATTGCAGGGGATACTCTTGATGGTGCAGGTGGGGTAGACTATTTAACCCTTGACTTTTCGACTCAAAGCAGTTCTGTCAACATTGATTTGACTCAAACAACCAATCAAGTTAACTTTGCCAACACCAGTGTCAAGAATTTTGAAGCCATTGAAGGGATTACCACAGGTAGTGGTGATGATCGTATCAAATTAGGATTGACAGCATCGACAGTAAGAGGAAGTGTAGATGGCAGGGCAGGCAATGATACGCTTATCCTTGATTTTACAGGCTATTTTACAGGAGTTTACAACACTAATTTAAGCGATCGCTTCCGGCGTACAGGTGATAATGCCGACCTAATTTACTATGCAGGAATTGAAAACTTTAATATTACTGGGACAGTATATAACGACTTTTTCCAAGGTTTTGCAGGTAATGACACCATTATCGGTGGTGCAGGGAACGATAGCATCAATAGTAGTGCGGGTAATGACATCATCATCGGTGTGAATCCCTATGCTGCTACGCCTGGATTGAATGAAATTGATACCGTGACTGGCGGAACGGGGAGCGATCGCTTTATTTTAGGTAATGCTGCTAATATCTTCTACGATGATGGCAATACTACGACAGCAGGCACTAATGATTATGCCCTGATTAAAGACTTTAACCCCAATGAAGATTTCATTCAACTAAAAGGTTCCAAGAGTAATTATTTACTCGCTGCTTCTCCCATTAATGGCATTTCCGGTACTGCTATCTACCTCAACAAACCCAGCGCAGAACCTGATGAACTCATCGCCATTATCGAAGGGGTGACGGGGTTAGATATTAACTCCAATTATTTTGTTGAAGCCAAAGACGAAATTGCCTTTAGTGCTGCTCAATTTAGCGTCAATGAAGATGGAACTCCCGTTATTGCAGTCACTGTTACCCGCACAGAACTAAATACTGGGGAAGTCAGTGCAACAATTATTCTCAATGATGGCACGGCAACGGCGGGAACTGACTATGATAATTCTCCCATTACAGTTAATTTTGCCTCTGGAGAAACGAGTAAAACCGTTGTGATTCCCATTACTGACGACAGAATTGGTGACGGGAATGAAACTATCAACCTGACGCTGACTAGTCCCACTGGTGGCGCAATTTTAGGTACGCAAAGTAGCGCGACATTGACAATTTTTGATAATGAACAACCGGGGACATTAGCCTTTAGTAATACTGCTTTCACTATCAATGAAGATGGGACAACTACAGCAGCAGTTACCATAATTCGTACTGGCGGAAGTGACGGACAAGTTAGCGTTATTGTCAACCCCAGCAATGGTACAGCAACAGCACCAAGCGATTACAATAACAGTCCTATTATTGTCACTTTTACTGATGGCGATACGACTGCGAAAACTGTTACTATTCCCATCGTCAATGACAGCAAATTTGAGCCTAATGAAACGATTAATTTAGCACTGACTAACCCCACTGGTGGTGTAACGCTGGGAACGCAAAGCACGGCGACACTGACTATTATTAGCGACGATCCCATCCAACCAGGAACATTAAGTTTTAGTGCATCTCAATTCAGCGTCAACGAAGATGGAACTCCGGTTGTTGCTGTTACTGTTACCCGCACAGGTGGAAGCGATGGCGAAGTTAGCGTGATTTTAACACCCAGTAACGGCACTGCAACAGCATCAGCAGATTACAACAATACGCCGATTACTGTTAACTTTGCTAATGGTGAAACTTCCAAAATTGTCACTATTCCTATAGTTGACGACACGCAATTTGAAAGCGATGAAACCATCAACCTGACGTTAACTAACCCCACTGGTGGTGCAACACTTGGAACTCAAAATACTGCGACGCTGACGATTATTAATAACGATTCTCCGCAACAAGGTACGTTAGCTTTTAGCAATCCTACTTTCAGCATCAATGAAGATGGTACGCCAATTACGGCGGTGACTATTACCCGTACTGGGGGAAGTGATGGCGAAGTTACTGCGACAATTTCTTTAGATGATGGCAGTGCAACAGCACCCCAAGATTACAACAATAATCCCATCACCGTCACCTTTGCCAACGGCGACAATACACCAAAAATCATCACCATTCCCATCGTCAACGATACTGTAGTTGAAGGAACAGAGACGATAAACCTCAGCTTGACTAATACTACAGGTGGTGCGTCAGTTGGTAGACAAAATACGGCAGTAGTGGCGATCGCTGACGACGATGTTCAGCTAAACTTTAGTACAGGCAATTACACCGTCCGTGAAGATGGAACTACGGTTACAGACATCATTGTAACCCGCACAGGACGGACAACAGGAGCAGTTAGCGCGACTATTACCTTTACCGATGGAACTGCTACAGGGTGTGGTTGTGCGGCGAGTTCCGTTAATAACGACTTTTATAATGGTGCGTTTAACATCACCTTGGCTGAGGGTGAGACGAGTAAAGTTATCACTGTAGAGTCAGCCAGTTTGGGGGGAAGTAACGCTATCCGCATCCGCAACGATGCTAAAGTTGAGGGGGATGAAACCTTTAGCATTAACTTGACTAACCCTACAGGTGGTGCAACTATTGGGAATCAAGGTAGTGCGATCGTTAAAATTCTTGATGATGATGTGGCACTTGCGTTTAGTGCGGCTAACTTTAGTGTACGGGAGAATGGAGAAGCTGTAACTGCCGTTACCGTTACCCGCACAGGTAGATTAACAGGCGTAGTCGGTGCAACTATTAATTTAACTGACGGCACAGCAACAGCACCAAGTGATTATAACAATACACCGATAACCATTTCCTTTGCTGAGGGAGAAACCAGCAAGACAGTTTTCATCCCCGTCAACAACGACATTACCGTTGAACCAGATGAAACCGTCACCCTCAGCCTCACCAACCCCACAGGCGGTGCGACAATTGGCACACAGGGTACAGCAGTCCTGACAATTCTGGATAATGGACAAGCACCAACTTTGGGTGTATCCATTAATAAGGATATTGTTGCTGAGAATGCCGGAAATGCTGCTGCAATAGGAACTGTCACCCGTAATATTGTTACAGATCAAGATTTAGTTATTACTCTCACTTCTAGTGATACAACGGAAGCGAAAGTACCCACCCAAGTCACCATTTTAGCTAATCAAGCTTCTGCAACCTTTAACATTAATGCAGTTGATGATGGTGTTGCAGATGGGGCGCAACCAGTTATTATTACCGCATCAGCTACAGGGTTTAGTAGTGGTTCTCGCAACTTAACGGTGACAGATATTAATGTACCGGATTTAGTTGTCTCTAATTTAAGTGCAACCACACCTTTATTAACAGGAAAGCAAGCATTCTTCAGCTATAAAGTTGAAAATAAAGGACTAGCACAAGCAACAGCAACAGAAGCAACTCCCGCAATAGACAGAGTTTATTTATCTACTGATAATAAGTTAGATAGTAGCGATACCCTGTTAGGCGAATTTCAATTTAAAGGGGAAATTCCGGTTGGGCAGTTTTATGAGAGAAACGTTGCCTTCTTTGTTCCCAGAACTACCGGACAATATTATTTAATTGCTCAAACAGATGCTACCAATACTATTAATGAAGGTGGAAGTATTGGCGATAATAACAATATAACTATTCTCCCGGTATCCGTTGCGGCTGCTTATCGGGCTGTAGTTTCCACAGACACAGAAATCGGTATTGCTGGACAATCAGTTATTTTCAAGGGACAAGCGTTAAGTAATGCGGATAATTCACCTATACCCTTTGAATTTGTCACCATTGCAGTTAAAAATAACGGTTTTGTGCGGGAGTTAACAGCATTTACTGATGGAAATGGTAATTTTACCAGCACATTTAGACCTTTAGCGGGAGAAGGTGGACAATATCAAATTAATGCTTATTTCCCCAATAATCCCAACGAAGATATAGCAGCAGAAGACAGCTTTAAGCTGTTAGGAATGCGTTTTGCTAGTAATAGTGTGTCTCATAAAGTAATTGCAGATAACACATTTACTGCACAGGTGAATTTACAAAACCTGACAGATGTAGATTTAAATGGACTTACCTACACAGTAGAAGGTGCGCCGAGTAATTGGAATATTCAAGTTAACACCCCGGCGACATTAGCAGGTTCGGGTAATAATACTATTAGTTATACGATTACAGCACCCAATGATTCTGTAATTACTCAAGACACATTTAATATTAAGCTGACAAGTGCGGAAGGAGTAACAGCAACTTTACCAGTTAGCGTTGATTTAGAAAGAATTGTCCCGCGTTTGGTAGCTTCAACTAATCTCGTCAGCAGTGGAATGTTGCGAGGAAATCAAACGGCGGTAGAGTTTGAGGTGAAAAATGAAGGCGGTGCAGTTGCAGAAAATATTGAAGTATTGCTTCCTGATGCGTCGTGGTTGAAGTTAGCATCACCGACAAAGATTAATTCTCTTGCACCGGGGGAGTCAACGAAGGTAACGTTATTGCTGACTCCAGAGGCGGATTTAGCGTTAACAGAATATACAGGAAATATTTTCTTAGATGCTGCGGGGAATGACGGAGATTTAGCACTTCCCTTTAATTTCCGGGCGGTGAGTAATGCGGTTGGGGAAATTAGAATTAATACGGCTGATGAATTAACTTATTTTGCTGAAGGTTCACCCAAGTTAGCGAATGCAACTGTTACTTTGCGGGATTACTTTACTAATGAAGTGATTGCAACTACGGTGACAGATGCCGCAGGAGTAATTAATCTATCGAATATTAATGAGGGTTTTTATAAGCTTGAGGTAACAGCAGAAAATCACGATACTTATCGTCAGACGATACAGCTTGATGCAGGCGAAGTTGAAAATGTTAATGCTTTCCTGTCGCGTCAAACGGTTAAGTATATCTGGAATGTTACACCGACAGAAATTGAAGATAAGTACAACATTAGTGTTGAAAGTGTGTTTGAAACTGATGTACCAGTTCCAACACTTGTAATTGATCCGCCATTAATTGATTTAGCAAGTTTAGATGTAATAGGTGAAGTCATGCAAATTGACATGACTATCACTAATTATGGTCTAATTGCGGCAAATAATGTCGCTCTAAATTTTGGTGAACATCCATTTTATAAAATTGAGCCACTGCTTGAAAATGCTGGAACTTTATCAGCAAAAAGTTCTTTAACTATTCCGGTTAGAATTACTCGAATTGCTGACTTTGATACCTTGAATACTCAAGGAGGAGATTTAAGTACACTGGCTGCAACTTCTGTTCCATGTGGACTTGGAGGGAGTTTATTTTGGGACTTTATTTGTGGAGATGGATCAGTATCTAAATCTTCTGCGATCGCTTTTAATGGTGTTGATGGAAATTGTCCAGATGGTAGTTTTGGTTTTATTATTGGTGGTGGTGGTGGTGGTGGTATTGGTGGTATTGGTGTTGTTCCAATTATAGTAAGCTCGCCAACCAACTGTGATCCTTGTGTTGAAAAGGTTTTAGATACTCTTGTAGACTGTGCTATCAATTTTATTCCCATAATAGGAGATTTTAATCAATGTGAGGCGGGATTATTTAACTGTTCAAAAAACATCGTTGAGGGTGCAAAAACTATAGATACAGCTATATCCTGTATTAAAGCTAGTCTTAGCTGTATTGGCAAAGAAGCACCAATTAATAAGGTCAAAATAGTTATTGATTGTGCCATTGATGTTCTTTTATCCTGTCAAGATGAAGAAACTAAAAGAAATGTAAAAATTCTTATAAAATCAGTAAGACAATTGAGGAAGTTGCTTAAGAAGTCTAGTAGTGGAAGTAGTCAATCTTCCACTACACTTTCAACAGAAAAAATTTTGATTGAAAGTACTAGCAATTCCATTAAAATTGATTCCATTTCGACAGATTTAACAGCATCTAGTCTGAGTGAAAGTGATATTAGCAATATTCTACTTAATGCTCCTGATGGAATTTCTCAATCCGCATGGGATTTATTAACTACTCACCTTGAAAGAATGGTAAGTGTTTATGATTCATTAAGTAATTTATTTGGTTCTAGTGTATGGTTGGCTGATGAAGCACAAGTCCTTCCAGATTGGATAGAAGCTTTTTTAACTCGTACTGAAGGTTCAAATGCAAATGATTATAAAATTTCAGCCACAGAACAAAATGAGCTTTTATCATTACCTTTACCAGATAGAGTAACAGGAACAGATGTTAATCAGTTTATTGAACGATGGAATCGTAGTATTGATTATTGGTCAACCGGAGTTTTCCTTCAGACGGATGTTCCAGTAGGACAAAGCACAGATTTTCTCGCCTTTGATGATATTTATGAAGTTTCTGGTGCAGCAGTAGAGGCAATTAATCAAAATAAAGCTGAGGGATTTAGTTTAATAAATGACGGTGTGATATATGCTGTAAACCAGTTAAAGACTTCATTAGAAAATGATAGTAATAACAGTGGAGTTTGTGCCAAAGTCCGCATCAGCCTTGACCAAGACGCAGTAACAACCCGTTCCGCCTTCCTCGGCGAACTCGAAATCGACAACGGTAACACCACCAACCTCGAAAACCTCACCGTCACCCTGCAAGTCAAAGACGCACAAGGTAACGTAGTCAACAACCTCTTCGGTATCACCAACCCCATCCTGAAAAATATCACCGCCGTTGACGGTACAGGTATCCTCACTGGCGATAACCCCAACACCCCCCAAGATGAAGGTATCGGTAGCGCACAATGGACATTCATCCCCACAAACCTCGCCGCGCCGGAAGTTCCTACCCAATACAGCATCGGTGGTACACTCTCCTACACCGAAAACGGTCAACTCATCACCGTTCCCTTACTTTCCACCCCCATCACCGTCTATCCCCAAGCCGAACTCTACCTCGACTACTTCCAGCAACGCAACGTCTACGGTGATGACCCCTTCACCGACCAAACTGAAACATCAGTCCCCTTCTCCCTTGGTGTTCTCGTTAAAAACGAAGGTAAAGGCGACGCAAAAAATCTCCGCATCACTTCCGCCCAACCTAAAATCATCGAAAATGAAAAAGGCTTGCTGATTGACTTCCAAATTATCGGTAGCCAAGTCAACAACGAAACTGTCAACCCCTCTTTAACCGTTAACTTCGGCAACATTGCCGCCGGAGAAACCGCCGTCGCTGACTGGTTACTCAAGTCAAGTCTGCAAGGGAAATTCATCGAATACAATGCCACTTTTGAACACGTCAACGGACTCAACAACCCTGAACTTTCTTTAATTAAAGAAACTAAAATCCATGAACTGATTCGTAAAGTTCGCGCCAACGATGACAACCTGACAGACTTCCTAGTTAACGATGTATTTGATGCCAACTTCGACCCCGATACCCTCTACTTCAGCAGTGGCACAACAGCACCCGTAAAAGTCGTCACCAACGCCACCACAGACGGTGCAGCAACCTTTGAAGATTTAACAGTCCAAGTCAGTGCTACCGTAGAATCAGGATGGACTTATCTGCGCCTCAATGACCCTGGTAACGGACAATTCCAAATTAAAAAGGTATTGCGTAGCGATGGTACAGAACTGATTTTAGACAACGTGTGGACAACAGACCGAACATTCCCCGCCACAGGTCGTCCCATCTACGAAAATATCTTACATTTACTCGACAATAACGCCACAGCAGGCACACAAACCTACACCATCACTTACACCACAGGCGACCAAACCCCGCCGAAAGTCCGCGAAATTGTTGATGTTGACCCCAACCCCCGCAATACTCCCGTTAACACCTTAGATGTTGTCTTCACCGAACCCATCAAAGCAGCCACCTTTGATGCAAGTGACATCACCCTCACCCTAGATGGGATTGCAGTTAATACTAATAACCTCAACATCAGTCAAGTTAACGCCAACACCTACCGTATCGGTAACTTACAAGGCATCACAGGCAATGTGGGACAATATCAACTGAGCGTGAATGCCGCCGGAGTGCAAGATTTTGAAGGACTTTCCGGGACAGGAGTTGTTACCGAAAATTGGATTTTCACAGGTGAACGTCCCGCCGTCGCTTCCATCACTGGCTTTACCTCCAACCGCCTCACAACACCAGTTAACACCGTTACAGTCTCCTTTACCGAAGCCATTAACCCCAGCAGTTTCGATTTTAGCGACTTGTTCCTCAACCGCAATGGTGGCGGTGATTTAATTAAGAGTACCGTTAGTATCAGCCAAATTGACGCAGCTACCTACCAAATTAATAACCTGGGTGATTTAACAAATGTTGATGGTGAATACTCATTTTTAATTAATGCTAGAGGTGTCACAGATACCGACGGTAATACAGGCGTAGGTGCAAAAGGATTTACCTGGACATTAGATACAAATGCCCCCAGTCTGCTATCAATTACCGATGTCACCAGCCCCCGCAATACTAAAGTTTCTACCCTAGATATTGCCTTTTCCAAATCAATTGACTCCACAACTTTTGACCTGAGTGATGTTATTCTCACCCGTGATGGCACAACTAATTTAATTAGCAATGGTGTCACTTTTACTCAACTGAATAACACAACATATCGCTTCAGTGGTTTAAACCCTTTACAAACTACTGATGGCACTTACAACTTTACAGTTGTGGGCAGTGGTATTAAAGACACAGCCGGAAATATTGTGACTAATTCCCTGTCTGAAAATTGGACATTAGATACTATTGCGCCTAATGCTGCGACCAATATTCAAGTAACAGCAAATCTTAACCCATCCGGCATTGCGAATGGAACACAAGATGGTGAGATTGCTTCGCTGTCGCTCGCAATGACAAATACGAGTTTAGGCATCCTCAATGAATTTGGTCAAGTTCGCGTTAATAGTACCGCCATTAACATTTCCGGTTCTCTAGGCGAAACAGGATTAAAAGTTTACATCCGCGATAAAAATATCAATCAATCTCTAGGACAAGCCACTGTCAACGGCACTAACTTTAATAGCACCGTACAATTATCTGGTGCAGGTGCAAGAGAATTAGAAATTCAAGTTGTAGATGCAGCCGGAAATACAACCACCATACCTCTGAGTATCTTTGCCGATGTCACCGCACCAACACTAATTAACTTCTTAAATATTCCATCACAACCTGTTACTAATCCTGTTGGTACTGTTGATGTTCAATTCTCCGAAACTATTAAGTTGTCTACCTTTAACTATCAAGACATTACCTTAACTCGTGATGGTGGCACGAACTTAATAACTAATGCAGTCACAATTAGTAATGTCTCTGGAACAACTTACCGCATCAACGGCTTAGAAACTCTCACCCAAACACCCGGAACTTACAACTTACAAATTAACACTCCCGGCATTCAAGACTTAGCTGGAAATGCTGGTATTGAACCGAAAAATACCACCTTTACCATCCAAGGTGCAGTTACTCCAGGGGTAACAATTACACAATCTAACGGTAGCACTAATGTAGTTGAAGGTGGCGCAAGCGACACATACACAGTTGTCTTAAAAACTCAACCCACTGCTGATGTCACTATTACCCTGAATGTTGGTAGTCAAATTACCACTAATAACACTACCCTCACCTTCACTGCTGCTAACTGGAATACTCCCCAAACTATAACTGTTATCGCAGTTAACGACACCACCCCAGAAGGCAATCACGCAGCTACAATTACTCACAGCATCAGTAGTAGTGACAACAATTATAACGGCTTAACCTTACCCAATATTAACGTCGCCATCCAAGATAATGATGCCGAAATTCGCGGTACTGTTTGGAATGATGTCAACGGTGACGGTATCCAAGGTAACGATGAACCCACCCTACTAAGCTGGACAGTTTACCTAGATACCAATAACAACAGCCTATTAGATGCAGGTGAAACTTCCACCCTCACTGACTCCCAAGGTAATTACACCTTCAACGATCTCCGCCCTGGTAATTATACAGTTGCCCAAGTCGTCCAAGATGGTTGGAAACAAACCTACCCCATCATTAACATTACAACTACTGCATCCACGGCGGAAATCTTTACTCCCAGTGACCCCCTCAGCATCACCAGCAACACCCAAGCCACCACAGCTACTAACTTAATTAATCTTGATGACTTCCTCGCAGATACCCGCTTTGCCAATATTAAAGGTCAAGGTTACACCACTGTCATCATTGACACAGGCATTGACGTAGATCATCCCTTCTTCGGTGCAGATAACAATAATGATGGCATAGGCGATCGCATCATCTACCAATACGATTTCGCCGACAACGACAACGACGCAAGCGACAAAAACGGACACGGTTCACACATCGCCAGCATCGCCGCCAG